>JABZKE010000033.1 GCA_015257445.1 Nanosynbacter sp.
TCTGCAATTCTTTCAATATTGGATATTGTTTATTTGTCTGATAAATAGTCGTGTTACCCTTTTTCGAAGTCACCAAAAAATTCGCCTTTTCCAGCCTCTTTAGTTCCCTTTGAATATTACCCGCATCCTCGTGAATCAACTTCGCCAGCCCCCTAACGTGAACTTTAAAGTCCGGATATTTGGCAAAAACTACCAAAATTTTCCGGCGAACCCGAGATGTGATAAAAACATCTAACATTTACCTCTTTCCTTTCTTAAAGTATATCATAAATGCTAAAATATACTTGATGTACTATGAGGTAATTCCCACCACCACTTTCAAAAAATCTCCCCTCTTTTCTGATGGCCTCCTTACCTACTCTTTTGACCAAAACCTCGCTCCCGGCATCATTGTTTCTATCCCCCTCGGCAAGAAAACCGCCCTTGGCATTATTTATCGAAAAACCACCGCTCCTACCGACCAAAATTTCATTATTAAATCGATTAATAAAATTGTTCACCCTATCCCCCTGCCAAACCATCTCTTAAAAAGTCTTGCCTGGCTCTCCTCCTACTACCTAAATCCAGTCGCCAAAACTGCCAACCTTTTTCTCCCTCTCGGCATTGAGAAAAATCGCCGCAAAAAATCTTCTGCCTCCA
Source organism: Nanosynbacter sp. (assembly GCA_015257445.1). Classification (GTDB taxonomy): domain Bacteria; phylum Patescibacteriota; class Saccharimonadia; order Saccharimonadales; family Saccharimonadaceae; genus Nanosyncoccus. Next base: position 640 of record JABZKE010000033.1, read on the forward strand.
CTTTTATTCCCCAGTTTTCTAATCCGATCCAAGACATAGCCTCTCCTATCGCAGCCACAACTACCCACTACCAAATCCCGCTCAACCCCGCTCAAAAACAAGCCCTCACCGAACTACATAAAATCAAAACTCACACCAAACTCCTTCACGGCATCACCGGTTCCGGTAAGACCAATATCTACCTCGAGCTCGCTAGCCAAGTTTTTAGCTCAAACCAATCCGTGATTCTTCTCGTTCCCGAAATTTCCCTCACTCCTCAACTAGTTGGTCGTTTTCAGGAGCATTTTGGCACTCAAGTGATTTCCCTACATTCCAAGCTCACCGAAGCTGAACGTCACCTTATCTGGCAACGTATCCACGAAGCCGATCAGTCCACGCCTTTTGTCATAATTGGCCCACGCTCTGCTCTTTTTTCTCCTCTAAAAAACCTTGGCCTCATTATTATCGATGAGGCCCATGAGCCTAGCTTCTATCAAGATACTTCACCACGCTACCACGCACTCCGTCTTGCCAGCTTCATGGCCCAAACCTTAGAAATCGATTGTCTCCTCGGCACTGCTACTCCACGCGTTGAAGATTATTTTCTAGCACAAAAGAATCATGCCTACGTCACTCTTTCCGAAAAAGCCAAAGCTATCACCGGTCAAACAAAAATTAGTCTTATTGATCTCAAGGATCGCGCCCTTTTTACACGTAACCGCTATTTTTCCGACGCTCTGCTGCAAGACATCGAAAATAACCTTAAACAGCACAAGCAAACCCTGCTTTTTCATAATCGTCGTGGCTCTGCCCCACTCACGATCTGCGAACACTGCGGTTATCAAGTACTCTGCCCGAACTGCTTACTCCCTCTCACTCTTCATAGTGACTCCTATCAGCTGATTTGCCACACTTGTGGCCACCATGAACCAGTCCCTTCCACTTGTCCGATCTGCCATCACGGCTCCCTTATCCATAAAGGTTTCGGAACCAAGCTTCTCGAATCAGAACTTAAAAAACTCTTTAAATCTGCTCGCATTGCTCGCTTTGATGCAGACAATACTACCGCCGATTCGCTCACCCAAAATTTTGAAGCCGTCAAAAACGGTGATATTGACATCATTATCGGCACTCAAACCATCGCCAAAGGTCTTGACCTCCCATTATTAAACACCGTCGGTATCGTCCAAGCTGACGCCAATCTCAATCTGCCAGATTATGCCGCCGAAGAACGTACTTTCCAGCTCATCACCCAGGTTATCGGTCGCGTCGGACGCGGACATAATGATGTTAATCACGTTTTTCTCCAAACCTTTCAACCTGAACATCCCGTCATCCTCGCGGCTAAATCCTTAGATTATGCCAAGTTTGCCGATTATCTTCTCAAAAAACGCCAACTTTCTCACTTACCGCCATTTTTCTATTTACTTCGCATCTCTATCGTTAAAAAGACTGAAGATCTCGCCATTAAAAAGATCATGAGCTTACATCGCACACTCAAAAAATTTCCCGACGTTTATCTTTCCGCGCCTACACCCTCCTTTCATGAATACACCCCCAGTGGCTATTCTTGGCAAATCATCGTCAAAGCCAAAAAACGTGACTCGCTCACTCACCTCATCCAGTCACTTGACCAATATCCCGAAATTCGCTTCGCTATCGACCCACCAAGCCTCATCTAATTCGCCAAACCTGACCTGTTCCACTTAGATCTAACTCGACTCGCCAGGCCTGATTCAGTATTTTAAACTAAATTTAATTCCTTTAATTTCTAGGTGATATTTTCTGCGCCCACCACGGCGCCCTTATCAAAACTTAAATGGAGGAAGAATAGTATATTTGAAATTATGATTATAAAAATCTAGGATACTTTTTTGGTCGTATGTGTTGAGAGATAGTTCTAATTATAGTATGGGAGTTTAATATAATTCTTTCTTCCTCCATCCAAGCCTTGCCTTTTGGCGTCTATTTCGTTTTTCTTTTTTGTCCTTTCCTTTAATTAGTTGTGATTATTTAGCTTCATTATAAGACTTCCAATTTTTAGAAAACCTCTCTCCCTAGCAAACCCCTAGTCTATCTCTACCGCACCAGATTAAAAGTTAACTCCGAGATGTCCATAAATCACCCTTGAAACGCCCCAAAATCCCGACAAATTAACTTCAAAATTATTCCAACAGCTTCAAAAAAATGCCTCAACCCCTCACTATATATTGCTTAAGCTTTATAAAAACCCAAAATCGGTTATAATATTAAGATATGAAAATTATTGAATCTCCTGACCCAAGACTTCGTCAAAAGTCTCAGAAGGTCAACTATGTTACTGATGAAATTAAAGATATGATCCAGGCAATGGTCGATGCCAGCCTCGAATGGGAAAAATCTCACCCCCACGAGCTCTCTGCCGCTATGGCTGCCCCTCAGCTCGGCATTAACAAGCGTCTAATTATTATCCGCGACAGTATGGATGACAAAGCAAATACTTCCTTCACTACCCTTGTCGACCCAGAAATCATCAAACAAGAAGGTAGAATTGTCGAAGATTTCGAAGGCTGTCTTTCTGTTCCATTTATTTATGGTAAGGTCCCACGCTACTCGAAAATTCGCGTCAAAGCTAAACTCGAAGATGGCACTGAGGTACGCATTAAAGCTACCGATGAACTCGCTCGCACTCTTGCTCACGAAATTGACCATCTCGACGGTATCCTCTTCATCGATCGCATCAAAGATAAAACTGATGCCTTCTTCGAGCTCGACAAAAACGGAGATCTCAAGCCAGTCAATTATGAAACTCGTATTAAAAATAACAAACAACTCTTCCCAGACGAAGACTAGTCTTTTTCTATTGAACACATATTTTATTCGAGGTAAAAAATGAGCACAAAATTTATCTTTTTTGGCAATGGACCCCTGGCAGAAGCCACGTTAAATCAACTTTTAACTGCCGAAAACCTAGAATTAGTTTTCCATGCTAAAACTAAGGAAGATTTAGTAGAAGTTGCCCGCTTAAAGCAGGAAAATCCTGAAATTAAGGGTATCCTCGCCAGTTTCGGTGTCCTAATCAAGTCCGACTTACTTGAACTTTTTGAGCCCGAAGGCATCCTCAATCTTCACCCCTCTCTTCTCCCCCTCTATCGTGGAGCCTCACCTATTGAATCCGCTATCTTAAATGGCGATCAAGATTTTTCTGTCTCTATCATGAAGCTCGTTAAAGCTATGGACGCCGGACCAATTTACTATCAAACCACTGTTAAGGCCTCTGAATTCTCATCCAACCTACCCGAAAAATCTGAAATCTACCAGAAACTCGCCACCATTGGCGCTAATTGGCTCATTGAACACCTAGACTCCCTACCAAAACCTACCCTGCAAGACAATGAGAAGGCCACCTTCACCACTAAATTCGATAAGACCGACTCGAACCTATCTTTATCCGAACTTAGCGCCACAGCGGCTCTCAATCGCATTCGCGCCTTCCAAGGCTTTCCTAAAAGTAAGCTTCAAATTCACGGCCTTGAGTGTATTATTCTAAAAGCCCACGTCGAAACCGAAAAATCTAATAACCCCCTTTCATTCCCTTGCCAAGATGGTAATTTCCTCATTATCGATCAGCTTCAACCCGCCAGCAAGAAGCCTATGGATGCCAAATCCTTCATCAACGGCTATCTGAAATAATCCGTTACCTCCCTAAGCTTCCAAAATCCAGAGCTCAAAAAACTAAACAATCCTCCACTCTGCGCCACTTTACCATCAAAAATCCCTCTTCCGAGGGATTTAAATTTTGTGTTCAAAGTATTTTTAACCTATAAAGTCATTGATTTACGAATTTCTTCACTTGAAGCGCGTACTTCTTGTTTCAATTCCTCAAATACTTGGCGAGAAACCTCTGCGTAATTTGGACGATTGGTTTGAATCCATTTTACACTCAAATACTCACTTAAAATATCCACCGTCCCCTCTGTTACACCGTAGCGTTTCAAGAGATTTTGATAAACTTCATCGATACGATAATCACCTAGTTTCGCCAAGGCTTTAATCATTACATTTTTATCTTTTTTCATGATACCGTCGAACTCTTCGAGTTGTTCCAAGCTCAAGCCTTCACTTAACTTTTCGCCGATACGGTTTTCTAGCAGTCTCTGTGCTTCTTCGATAAAAGCGGCTCTTTGCATCTCGTCAAGATCACCTAGTCCCGTTTCTCTCAAAAAATTTTCATCCACCCGAATCATATTATCTCCTAATTTCCCCCATTATAACGCTTTTTTCTATCAACCACAAGCGTTATTCCGCCCACAATCATACTCCCCAGTCACAAACGTTATTCTAGGCGTAATCATTTACCCCGAACTAAAATCATCCTTCTTCCCCCTCTTCTAAAATCCGCCAAGCCAATTTCGCACATTTCACTCTTGCTGGCATATTTTGAATCATCGAAAAAACCTCCAATTCACCGTCGATTCTCTGTTTTTTCTCACTCTGAACCCCCATCACCAAATCAAAAAATCCCTGCATCAATTCTCGTGCTTCATCCAAAGCTTTCCCTTTAATTGCATCAATCATCATATCTGCCGAAACTTTCGAAATTGCACAACCCACTCCCGAAAAACTTCCCTCCAAAATTTTTCCGTTCTCAATTTTCAGGCTCACCGTTAGTTCATCACCACAGCTGTGATTTACCAAAGTTTTGGTCAAATTCGCCTCAATTTTTCGCTCAAAATTCAACGGATTTAAATTCCGCTCCAGTAATTCTTCCCTATATTTACTCTGAATTTCTCGCATTATTTTTCTTCTCCAATTTCACCAAATCTTATTCATTTCCGCCAACATTCTTCCCCTGTCGATCATTATTCCAGCCCCATCACTCTGCGCACTCTCCTAAGGCAAGCTAAGAAATATTTAACATCTATATTTGTATTATAAAAAGCTAAACTTGCTCGCACCACCGCACCGATTTTTTTCTCTGTTAAAAATGTTTCCGCACACATCATTCCCGCTCTCACCATCACACCAAAATCCGCCAAAATCTGCGCCGTATCATGTGCATGCACCCCCTTCACATTGAAGCTAATAATGCCATTCTCCGCAAAATATAATTCGATATTTTCTTCTTTCTCTAACTCTTCCCGAATTTTCTCGGTTAATCTCTTTTCTGTCCCGTAAATTTCCGAGTGTTCCAACCAAAATTTCTCCGTCACAGAAAGTCCAGCAATCGCCCCCATATTTAGCGTCCCACCTTCGAACTTACTCAGCCCCGGCGCAAAACTCATCTTCACTTTACCATCCGCAAGCTTCACTGATTCCACCATTTCACCCCCATAATTTAACGGCTTCAACTTCTTCATCAAATCATACCTCAGATATACTACTCCCACACCCATTGGCGCTCCAATTTTATGCCCCGAGAATACTAAGCCGTCCACCCCTAATTCCCTCACATCAATCTTCTTATGTGCCACTAATTGCGCCGCATCCATCAAAATTAGCCCCTGAAAGCCTAAGTTCCTCAATTCTTTCGCGATGCCACTTCGATCCACCCCCGTCACATTACTCATTCCCGTCATCGCCACAATTTTGATTTTTGGTTCCGCCCCCTCAGTCTTTGCACGTTCAAGATCCAGCTTCATCTCACTCACGAGATCTTCCGTAATTCGCACTTTCTCCCCGTAACGTTCCGAAAAAGCCAAAAGATTACTATGATGAGACTCTAAATCCACCAAGATCTCCCCCTCATGGCTCCCATCCTCGCTTAGCCACCCCTCAATTCCATTAGCTAGTAAATTTAGTCCCTCCGTCGCATTTTTC
>JABZKE010000182.1 GCA_015257445.1 Nanosynbacter sp.
AATCAGAAGTGACCAAATCGAAGCCATCGGCTTAATATTGTGCTTCTTGTAAAGATTCATCATCTCGAGAGATTCGAGCTGCTTATTACCATTGGCACGCTTGCGAATTTCGACGAGTTCTGGCTGAATTTTCTTCATCAATTTAGTCTGATGATATTGTTTTTTGACAAGGGGCCAGGTAGCTAATTTAATTACAACAGTAAAGATAATTACAGCGAGACCAAAATCGCCGATGTAGTTATAAACTACAAAAAGGATATTAATAATAGGATTAACAATTAAAAAATCAATTAACTCAAACATTTGATTAATTATATCATGAAAGATATTTTATTTCTTGGCAATCTTCGCCTGTTCGGCAAGCTTCAAGACTAATTTCTCGATTTCAGTGAAATCCATGGTTTTAAGATCTTTAGAGAAAACAATAAAAATATAGTCGTTCGATTCTGGAATTTCAGCAAGATTCAAACGAATCGCCTCATAAACACGGCGGCGCACACGATTACGACCGACCGCAGATTTGATAACTTTTTTCGAAATAACTACAGCAAAACGTTGTTTTCCATGTTGATTCGGTGCAAAAACTAGGGAGAACTTCGGGGTACGAATAGTCTTTCCCTTTTGATAGGTATATTTAACGCCACCTCTGGAATGAAAACGGTATTTACTGGCTAACATTACCTTATTTTATCATAGAATTAGAGATGGAATCGAGCGGAATAATGTCGGAAGAACGATCGCTTTTTTCAAATTCTTTTTCATCGTCAGAGTTTTCCACGAAAGTGGCGGTACGAAGCGTACGATAAAGGGCGGATTTCGAAAGTACATCTTTATTTTTACCTTTAGAGATAATTTTCCCTTCTTTTAAGACAATCACCTGATCAGCAATTTTCATCATTTCTGGACGATGAGTGACGATAATAATTGTATGATCCTGCTTCAAATCTTCGAGGATTTCCACGATTTCTTTAATGGTTTCCGGATCAGCATGAGAAGTCACTTCATCAAAAATTAAAATTTCTGCATTAGTAAGAAGGGCGCGAGTAATGGCAAGTTTTTGAAGATCACCATCGGTTAAAACCTTGGATTCTAAATCAATTTT
>JABZKE010000183.1 GCA_015257445.1 Nanosynbacter sp.
ACTAAAGATTTCTTTTTGTAGGCCGATAAAATTTTCATCATCTGAAAAATCCGAATAATTATCGTCACCTAAAAAATAGATATTTTTATCTAGATAGATCAGCTGGTCTAAAATTAAAGAGACTCTATTCAAAAGATAGGTGGCTAGTGGCTTTAGCTCATGAGTTATATTAGTAAAAAAGATGGTTAGATTGAATTGATAATTTTGCTCTTGTTTTAAATTGAGCGAATTAACCGTATCACTAATTTGATTCTGTGTCGACCACGGAATGTGATGCAAGTTCTTAAGTTCACTTTTTAGATCACTGGCACTAGTTTTATCAGTTTTAAAAATAATCGAGACTCGCTCGATGGCGCGTTCTGCTAGTTTTTCGTCAAATATTGATTGGTCGAAAAAAGTTGCGAGAGTAAATTTTAGGTTCGGATTTTTGCTGCTAAATTTTAGAACAGAAATGTTCTCGTAGTTGTCGGCGGAATAAATAAAATCGAAACCGTCAAAATTTCCGGTACGAGTCATTTCTTGGTAAAATTTTTCACTCAGGTAATGATTGTAGATATTTGCAAGAATGCGACTGGGAGCTGGTTTGATTAGTTTTTGAAGATTATCGTCCATAATACAGATTATTATTCTGGATTGGCGTAGTCATCATTTTCCAGATAATCAGGACAGGTATCCTTATCACCGTCTTCCATATACCAACAGTTTTTGGTGGTATAGAAAGTTTTACGGGTGACATTATTCTTGTCGTCATTTAACTGAACGGCGAATTCTGGGTATGGGAAGTAATTATCAATCAATTCGACGCGAGCTTCGATACGGCGATAAAGGGTATTAGCACGACCAGTGGAGTCAACCTTAGCCTGCACGCCGGTAAAATCAATTGGATTGCGCTTAGCGTCGTAAAGTGAAATGGCAAAATCAGTGTCAGGTGCGCCATAAGGAAGTGATAATACCAAGAAAGTAGCACCGGTATTACGATCATTAGAATTGTGGAATGTGTTCGGTACTTCAAAAGTGAGTGAACAGAAGAAATTACCTTCCTGACACTTAACATAGAAAAGTTCATTCTTGTGTTTATCAAAGGTACGAGAAACTTCACT
>JABZKE010000184.1 GCA_015257445.1 Nanosynbacter sp.
CAGAATCAATATTGGTGCCAATTATGGCGCCACTCCGCGTGCGAACGAATTGATTTCCAAAACTCCTTACGCCACCCACACTCGTGAAGATCAAACCGTCAAGGTCTACGAAATGATTGTCGACGAAAATTATCCAGAATCTAAACTCCAAGAGCAAATCATTAATAATGGTAACATCTGCCACGGCTCTGGCATCGATCGCTGTAAATTAGTCGACACTGTCACTGGTCGCATTAACTCCGCTGGCAAATACACCGGTGAATTCCTCAATACCGAAACTTATGAACGCACCATTCCGGACGATCTCCCAGGTGGTGGCCTCGGCAAGAAATATTGTACTCGCTCGGTGATTTGGCCAGCCTCCTCTCACGATTCAGATAGTAACACTGTTGAAAATAATATGTCTGGCTCTGCCATGAACGGTGGTAACAATCTTCATCACGTTTCTGCTGCTTCTTGTGTCACCATTGCCAAGAAACCAAACTTCCAAATCCTCGGTGGTGGAATCTATACCAATGGCTCCATCATTACCTCCGTTTCCAATAAAGCCGTCGGTGGTGGTCTCGGAGCTTACCCTTCCGCTGCCACTAAACTCTTCGGTTCCTGGACTGAATTCAGTGCACTAGCTGCTGGTAAAGTCAACGGCTTTGGCACTGGCGCTACCCAAGGTTACGAAGAAAATTATAATTTCAATCTGCCAAATGGTGGCGCAGATTCCGCAAGTGATCAAATCGCCTTAAGCCCACTCACGATTTCAAACGATAATAAATCTGGCGAATCCAATATCACCCGCATCGGCTCTGCCGTCCTCGCTCGCTTGAAGGCTCGCTTCCGTGACACTATCGCTAGAAACTCTGGTAATACTATTTATAGCCTCACTTCCGATCAAACTTCTGCCAAGAACTACCTCGGCCTTTCCCAACTCTACCACCAGGGAGATACCAGCCTCAGCGCTATGAATAGCACCGCCAATTTCTATCAGTTCGATCATGCTAGTAATCTCATCGCGAGAAGCAATACCACCGGTGAGAAGCTCATGAATACCCTCGCTATGTACGTGGACGGCACTCTTACCA
>JABZKE010000034.1 GCA_015257445.1 Nanosynbacter sp.
CTAAAAAATCCGTTGGCGCTAAGATCGCACAACTTAATCAAAATCTCGAATGGTTTTACGGCGATGAATTCAAACTCGAAGAAGCCGCCAAGAAATACCAAGAGGCCGCCGAGTTGGCTAAGGATATCGAAAAAGAGCTCGAAACTTTGAAGAATCAAATCGAGGTTATTTCTAAAGATTTTAGCATCGAGTAAAACTTTTAAAATCAGTCATCAAAATCCTTAAGCTAACTTGTAAAAAACCCAATTCCTAGTAAAATATAATTATGGATAATTCAAACAACAATCCTTTTCTCGCATCGAATCAATTTAATCAATCTGGCCAAACTCCAGCTAATTTCGGTGCTACTAACCCTTCAGGGAATAACCCGTTTATTCAGAATAACCCAGTCTCTTCGACGAATAATTCAACCCCGGCTAATCCAGTGGCTTCAGAAGCTCCAGCGACCCCTGCGAATTCCGGTGATATCTATCAAAATCTTTACCAGAGCCCATTCACACCTGGCATGCCAGCCGCGAATCCTTTGAACAAAAATTATGCCGACATGACTGGCGAGGAGCGCAAGGAAGCTAGTCGTATCGCCAAGGCCAAAAACCGCATTGATCTTATGAAAACCGTTGGACTTATCGTAGTATCTCTGCTTGCGGTGCTCTTTATTGGTCTCTTTATTTGGATGTGGGTGAAGTGGAATGACGCCAGTACTAATGTGAAGGGTAAGGTCGACGTCGCTGTAGCGGAAGCTAAAAATGAACTTCAAACCAAGCTCGAATCCGAATTTGAAGAGAAAGAAAAATACCCATATAAAGTCTTTACGGGTCCTACTGACCTTGGTGAACTCAGCTTCGAATATCCAAAAACTTGGAGTCTCTATGTTCAAAGTAGTGCCAACCGTGGTGGTGATTACGCTGCCTATCTGAATCCAGGTCAGGTTAATGTGGTTCAAGATGATACCGTGATGGCACTCCGTGTCAGTATCAAGGGCACCCTCTTCGATCAGGCGATTAGTGATTTTGCTGAAAAAGTCCGTTCTGGTGATATGACGCTTTCAACTACCGTAGTTAATGGCAATAATGTCAACGTTTATACTGGTAAATTAGATAATGAATATCAGGGAATCATTTGTGTCTTCAAGCTTCGCGACAAGACTGTCATGCTTCAAACCGATTCCACCAGTGTCTTCAGTGACGACTTTTATCGTATTCTCAAAACCGTGAAATTTAATAGCTAAATTTATCCGAAAAATCTGCAACCCCCGCACCATTTTGCGGGGGATTGTTCAAGCATTTTGCCTGAAAAATGGGTGCTATAATTAATTTATGAATAGTGAGGTAAATGGTATTTTCGTGGTTGCACATGACTTGAAAAGTCCGCTCACTCTTATGCGCCAAATGGCTCTCGCCATGGATTTTCAAAAAGACAGCACCGCCGAACTTGAGAAATCTCGCAATAAAATTATTCGCATTTCCGAACGCGCCATGCGTCAGGTTAATGATCTTACTAAAATCGCCCGCCTCGAAGAAGGTTTGTTTACTTTAGAGCCAGTTTCCATTCGTGCCGTCTGTGATGATGTAATTTCTGAGCTTGAACAACTCTTCGCCCTTAATCAACGCAAGCTCCGTTTTGAATACCGTAACAAAGCTCGTCTAGTAATTGGTAATTACGATTTGATTTTTAGCGTGATTTATAATTTTTGTGCCAATGCTATGTATTATTCCACGGTTGAAACTGAATCTTGCTTAATTATTTCCGATAAGAAAGATAAGATTGTGGTCGATGTCAGGGATTTTGGCCCGAGTCTCCCTACCGCAGTTTGGCGTCAAATCAAGGCCGGCCTCACCGCTCCCACTAGCATTTCAATGCGCCCCGGCAGTTCTGGTTTGGGCCTCTATATTGCTTCGAAATTCGCCAAATATTTAAATGCGGAAGTTTCCGCCGTGCGCCACCGCGACGGCACCAGCTTCCAGGTGATTTTGCCGGTCTCACACCAGGCGATTTTACCGATGTTTGATTAGGAGGAAAATGAGTCAGCAATCTAAAAAATCATCATCCAAAATTGCACAATCAAATACCCCGTTACTGGAAACTATGCAGCCTAAGACCTCGCGCCCAATTTTTATTATCGAAGACGACCCAGATTTTGCGGAAATTTATCAAAAACATCTAAAGCGCAATTTTCCAGAAATTCCAGTGCAGATTTTCTATAATGCGATCGAGGCCAATGCGGCCTTTTCGGAACTTCGCGAGGAAGAGCTGCCATCCTTAATTATTTTGGATATTTTACTCACCGGTCCAGACGGCTTCACTTTATTAAACGAGCTCCTATCGTATCCAGAAACCAGTCAAATTCCGGTACTTTTGATTTCTTCATTAAACCTCGGTCAAATGTCCCTGCAGGCTTACAATGTCCGCGCGATTCTGAATAAGGAAACTTTTACGCCAGCGGATTTTGTGACAAAGATCAAAGACATTCTATCTCCAGCCACGAAAACCTCATTAGCTAATCATCTAGAAACCACCGAAGCTTCCAATGAAGAATCAATTCCAGGCCGCACCCTTCAAGCCAAGGAGGGGAATCATGCCTGATCTGCGCACTGAGGCGATTGTACTTTCGCGTGTTAAATATCAGGAGTCCGATCGCATCCTCACGCTGCTGACTCCTGAGGGTCGCTTTTCGGCAATCGCGCGTGGTGTTCGCAAAGAGCGCTCCAAGTTGGCAGGTAGTATTGAACCTTTCACGGTTTCTGATGTAGTGCTACATTTTAAATCGCAAAACACCGATTCGGGTAGCCTCGCAATTCTGACTTCTGCTACCATGCTGAAGTTTTATCAAAATATCATTACTGACCTCGATACTTTAACTATTGCTTCGAATTTTCTTAAAGTAATTAATCGCCTAACCAACGACGCCGATTCTAAGGAATATTTTCAACTTCTAAAAAATGCCCTTTCGGCACTAAATACCGCCGAAAAATACCAAACTCCTCTCATTGAAACCCATTTTTATCTTAATCTCGCTTTTATTTCCGGTGAAATGATTAATCTATCTACCGACTCGAATGACAATCGTTTAACGCTTGATGGTTTATATGACTGGCATAGTTTTGACCGATGCTTTATTCCAGTGACAACTGACGTTGGTGAATTTAACGCTGATACTATTAAAATTCTTCGCCTCATGACCTCAATGCCAATTACCTCTATTTTGAAAATTAAAAACATCCACACCCATCTCAGTGCATTAAATATTATTCTGCGCACTCTTCGTGAAATGTTTTAACCACCAGAGGTCACCACGCTATTTTTGTGGTATAATAAAGAAAAACTAACCAGGAGTGTTTATGGCAAAATTAGAAGATATTGTCAGCTTATGTAAACGTAGAGGATTTATTTTCCAAGGCTCCGATGTCTACGGCGGTATGGCTGGTACCTGGGATTTTGGCCCACTCGGCGTTAGTTTGAAGAAAAAACTCAAAGATCTTTGGTGGCAATATTGGGTAGAAAATCGTAATGATATGTACGGCGTCGATGCTGCCATTATTATGAATCCACGTACCTGGGTCGCCTCTGGTCACGCTGCCACTTTTTCCGATCCTTTGGTTGAATGTAAATCTTGTCATGGCCGTTTTCGTGCCGATAAATTAGCTAAGACCGCTGAAGGTCATGATCTTTCCACCGAAATCACTGGTGAAGAACTCATTAAGGCTCGTATAAAATGCCCTACCTGTGGCAAAATCGAATGGGGTGAAGTCAAACCATTTAATATGATGTTCCAGACTCACGTTGGCGCCGTAGCTGATAATAGTTCGATCGCCTATCTTCGCCCAGAGACCGCTCAAGGTATTTTTACGAATTACAAGAACGTGGTAGACACGATTTACCCAGACTTACCATTCGGTTTAGCTCAGCAGGGTAAGGCTTTCCGTAATGAAATTTCGCCACGTGACTTTATCTTCCGTTGCCGCGAGCTTGAACAGATGGAAATTGAATATTTCGTCAATCCAAAAGATTGGGAACGTATCTTCGACGAACTTCTCGCCGATGTACATGACTTTCTAGAGAATGTCGTGAAGCTTCCAGCTGATAAAATTCATGAATATGACGTCCCGGCCGCCGATCGTGCGCATTATTCCAAGCGTACTATTGACCTTGAATTTGACTATCCAATCGGTTGCGAAGAATTGATGGGTATTGCCTATCGTACCGACTTCGACCTTGGTAATATCGAGCGTGAGTCGAAGAAGAGTATGGTTTACCGTGACAAGCGCACTGGTGAAACATTTGTACCTCACGTCATCGAGCCATCTTTCGGTGTCGAACGTTTGATCATGGCTGTGCTTTCGAGTGCTTATCATGAGGATGAAACTAATGGTGAAAAGCGCATCGTCTTGCAACTTCCAGAACATCTTGCGCCATATCGTTTCTGCGTTTCACCACTTCTTAAAAACAAGCCAGAATTAGTCGAAAAAGCCAAGGCAGTCTATGCTGAACTTCGCGAAAAATATGGCAATGTCACTTGGGATGATTCCGGTAACATTGGTAAGCGTTATCATAAGCAAGATGAAATCGGTACGCCAAAATGTGTGGTTGTCGACTTCGATACCCTTGAAGACGACACTGTGACTGTGCGTGATCGCGACACTATGGCTCAAACCCGTGTTAAAATCGCCGAACTCTAAATCCAGCAATATCTCGAAAATAGACCGAGAAAACTGAGTTTAAACAAAAAAGAGACCAAAGCTTCGGGTCTCTTTTTTATTCAAGTTCGCTGAATTCCGGACGAATTTTAGCCTCAAATAAGACAATCGGCACCTTCGGTGGCGGTGTGAAATCTGTTGGTTTCAGTGGGTAGCGAATTTTTGTCGCGTAATATTTATTCAAAATATATCCCAGCTGGCTCGTGTAATGACGGTCAGAGAGGATTAATTTTAAGGCCAATTGTTTTTGTAAAATCAAGTAAATGGCTTTTGGTGGATTTTTTAGGCCTTTTTCAATAATCTGGCCATTTTGATTCTCGAGATTTAGTAGTTTATAAAAAACTTCCGCCGATAGGGAAAAAGGTGGATTAGAAAAAACCTTATAATTTTTAAAATCAAAATTCACTTCGCGAAAATCTTCACGTACTAGCTTCACGTTCTCGAGATTTTGTTCCTTCAAGTTATTTTGTAATTTCTTGAAAGTCTCCGGGTCTTTTTCGATGGCGTAAACTGCCCCACATTTTTTGGAAAGTGCCGCGGTGATCACACCACTCCCCGCACCAATCTCCACTACTGTGTCGCGGCGCTTTAAATTACTGTGTCCGATTAGCATGAGTGCAAGTCGAACATTTTTTAGAAAATGTTGGTCCAGTAGGTGATTACGGCTAGGCATTCTTGCCTCCAAGAATTTGACGCGCTTTCTTCAAAATTTCGTTTTCCGCAAAATAATTTTTCACTAGGGAGTTGCCGAAAAGCAGCCAAACTTCATTAATCTTTTCTCGGCGCTCCTTGGGTAATTCACGGTAATTCTTCATGAGTTTTGGCGCATATTTTTGCCAATTTCGCATCAAACTTACCGGCTCTTCTACGTCAGATTTCTCGAAAACCTCAAAAATCCCATCCATAAAAAATCTCAATTCTTCCGGCGAGGCAGAGGCTAGAAAATCATCCACCGTCTTGTTTAGGATGTCGCTCAATTTGGTATTTTTGGCGCGACAGAAATGATCGTCTTTAATTTCCCAAGTATAAATATCATGCTGATAGAGATTTTTTGCCTGACTTTTGACCACCACGACTTTTTCTTTGTGGGTTAAAAGTCGCCCAATCACCGACTCCTCGGGAATATAGCTTACGATTTTTGGTAGAACCCTAATCGCGCCCGTGTCTCTATTAAGTAACTCCTCTCTTAGTCCTGGCCCATCATAATTTAGAACCTTCAAAATTCTTTTTTGTAGTCGATCTGGCGCCATAATTGCTGAATAAATTGATAAATTACCACCTTTCGAGTGTCCACCCAGGTAAAAATTCTTATAAAAATAGCGGTGCGAAATATTTTTTAAGTATTCTAGCGCTTCTTTTTGGGCTGGAATCTCTGACAGAAACGACATATTAAAATCTTCTTTCCAGCCAAAAAGCGTCCCATCCGTACCGAAGAACGAAACGTACATAGTAAAAAAGTTAATTTGAATTGTTACTGCCGAAAATTGTTTTTCAAGCTGTTTATTATTTTTACGTGCGAAGAAACCTATTTTCAGATTCTGAAAGCGCGGACTTTCTCCCAGTAGCTG
>JABZKE010000035.1 GCA_015257445.1 Nanosynbacter sp.
AAAACCACCGCTACGGTTCGTGATACCTCTGGCTGGAATGGAAATTACCTAGGATATTTCTCTGGTACGGATACCTGCCAATAATTAACTTGCTAAATCCTCTCTTTTATGCTTTAATATAAACACTTTAGTACCTTAACAGGAAAATCGTGTTGTAAAAAGGAGGGTTACCATGGAAGGTTTCTTAGACAAACGCAAATTAGAAAATGAAGCTAGTTTCAAAGAAGTTTTACACGTTTTAGACGAAGCCTACAATCTTTTCAGCCTACGATTTTGTTGGTCCGATATGATCGAAACTACCAACACTGAGACCAGAAGAAAAGATTACGACGAACTACAAAACACCACCGATTTCGATCGTAGATTACGTCTCTGGTATCAGGACAAAAATTCTGCACCGCTCGAAGTCCCCAAAGAAATTCATGCCACTATCTCTGTCGACCGCATCACCAGCGTGATGCCGAGATGCGCCAAGCAACATGCCAGGCACTATCGTAATGATCACATTAAATTTCGTACTTTTCAGTTTAGTGTCAAATCACTTCGGCGTCTACCTAAGGAGGAAACTCGCAAAATCTATAATGAGTATAGTCTTCCTACTGACCTCTGGGATGCTATTAGTAAAGGCGATGTCTATGTTATTACTACCACCAGTGGCGAAGAACTAAATCTGGTTCATCGCACTACCGACCAAAAGGCTTAATGTCACCGAAAAACGCAACACAATTTTTCACCCCCGGATTCGGGGGTCTTTTTTTATCCTAGATCATTTACAAAAACTCCTTTACATGCTACAATCTACTTGACAGTCTGGTTATCAGACTATTTTTTATGGAAGGAGTATATGGCGCACATCACCCGCATCAAAGCAGGTCAATCTGGATCAAAAAATTCAGAAGAAACCAAAGCTTCTGGCAAAAATCCAGAACCTAAAAAACTGATTCAAGACAACGCCGAAATCCACGCGGATGTCGCAGAATCAACAATCAACGACAAAAAGTCCCTTAAAAACGCAAAAAAGCTTGCCAAATTAGAGAAAAAAGCCGAAAAACTGGCCGCCAAAAAGACTAAGAAGGCCTCCGGTGAAAAATCCAAGAATCCACTCATTCGTTTCTTACTCTTCATCACCACTCCGATTCGTGCTTTCTTCCGCTACCTCGTCGAATCTTGGCAAGAGCTCAAGCAAGTGCGTTGGCCAAATCGTAAAATGACCTGGAAGCTCGTCTTCGCCGTTATTTTATACACCGTCATCTTCGCCGCTTTTATTATGGTACTTGACGCATTATTCACATTATTGTTTAATAATTTATTGAAATAGGAAAGAGAAAAAGGAAATCACATGGCAGTAAACCGTTATGACGACACCCTCCAATGGTACACCGTAAGCACCTACAGTGGTTACGAAGATAAGGTCGCCGAATCTATCAAACAACGTCTCGATAGTGCTGAATTCGAAGGCAAAATCCTCGACGCTATCGTACCAAAAGAAAAGCAAATCGAAATCAAAAACGGCAAGCGCAAAATCGTCGACCGTAAAATCTTCCAAGGCTACGTCCTCGTTCAGATGCGCCTCTCTGATGAAACTTGGTACATCATCCGCAACACCCCAGGCGTCACTGGTTTCGTCGGTACTGGCACTCAGCCAACTCCAGTTTCCGAAAAGGAAATTAACAAAATCAAGAAGCGTATGGGTGTAGAAGATCCAAAATATTCTGTTAATTACGCACTTAACGAAGTTATCGCCATTACCGATGGACCATTCAAGGGCTTCGAAGGCACCATCGCTGAAATCGACTCCAGCAAGGGTAAGCTCCGTGTCATGGTTTCCATGTTTGGTCGCGAAACGCCAGTCGAACTTGACGCCCTTCAAGTTAAGAAAATTGACTAATTCCATAAAAATTTCTTTAATCCAAAATCAGATCTCGCTCCGGGGTCTGATTTTTATTAATCCCGATCTATTATCAAGGCCGTTTTGTTATCAAGACTGATTTATTTTAATTGCTTATGCTATAATCAGCTTATAGAAATTTTAAACGGAGAATCTAATGGAACCACAAATCCAAGTTAATTCGGAAATTGGTCGCCTCAAAACCGTACTTCTTCATCGTCCAGGCGAAGAACTCGAGGCCCTCACTCCTGAATATATGAGCCGTATGCTTTTCGACGACGTGCCATATCTAAAGGTCGCACAAGAGGAACATGACGCCTTCGCTAATGTCTTGCGTGAAAACGGCGTAGAGGTACTTTATCTTGATCAACTCGCCGCTGAGGCCCTTGCTAACGAAGAAGTCCGCGACCGCTTCATTGTCGAAATGGTCCGCGCCTCTAAGCAAGAAGAAACTTTTTCGACTTTTGCCATCGTTAACTATCTGCAAACTCTCGACCCACTCACCATGGTGCGCAAGGTCATGGCCGGCGTCAAAAAGAGCGAAGTTGAAGATATGGAACCTACCAACAAGCAGCTTCATCATTTCATGGTCAATGATTATCCATTCTATCTTGATCCAATGCCAAACCTTTATTTCACCCGCGACCCAGCCGCTTCTATCGGTAATGGTCTCACCATTAATAAGATGCACTGGCCAGCCCGTCGTCGCGAATCACTCTTCATGCAATATATCTTGAAGTATCATCCACGTTTTGCGAACCAAAATATTCCAGTTTGGTACAATCGCAATAATCGCTTCTCCGTCGAAGGTGGTGACGAATTAGTCTTAAATAAGCACACTGTCGCCATTGGTATCTCTGAGCGTACTGAAGCTGAAGCTATTGAACGTATCGCTTCACGCCTCTTCCATGACTCCGAATTTACCCGCGTCCTCGCCATTAAAATTCCAGCCAAGCGTGCTTTCATGCACCTCGACACCGTCTTCACCATGATTGATTACGACAAATTCTCCGTCCATCCAGAAATCATGACCGCCGGTGGTGAACTCGATATCTATGTCCTCGACAAATCCAACACTCATGTTGGCTACGAAGTTACCCATCGTCGTGATCTCACTAATGTCCTAGCTGAGTCCCTCGGTGTATCAAAAGTTCAACTCATCCAATGTGGTAATGGCGACCCAATCGCTGCCGCTCGCGAGCAATGGAATGATGGTTCCAATACCCTCGCCATCGCTCCAGGTGTCGTAATTACTTATGATCGTAACTACGTTACCAATGAAGCCTTACATAAAGCCGGTCTCAAAGTTATCGAAGTGGCTGGTAGCGAACTCGGTCGTGGTCGTGGCGGCCCGCGTTGTATGTCTATGCCACTCTTCAGGGAGGAAATCTAATGTTAAATCTTAAAGGTCGTTCATTCTTAACTCTTAAAGACTTCACCCCGCGCGAAGTTCAAACCATGCTGGAAACTGCCAAGCAACTCAAAAATAATAAGCTCACTGGTGTTTCCAACAAAAACCACGAAGGGAAGACTATTGCTCTTCTTTTTGAAAAAGCTTCCACCAGAACTCGTTGTGCATTCGTGTGTGGCGCCCGCGATCTCGGTATGCACGCTGAGTATCTCGGCAAGGACGATATCCAACTCGGTAAAAAAGAATCCGTCCGCGACACCGCTTTAGTGCTTGGCCGCATGTTTGACGGTATTGAATTTCGTGGTTTCGCCCATGAGACCGTCGAAGAACTTGCTAAATACGCTGGCGTTCCAGTCTGGAATGGTCTAACTGATAAATTCCATCCAACTCAAGGCCTGGCAGATATGTTGACTATTATGGAACACGTAGGCCATCTACGTGGCACCCACCTCGCTTACGTGGGTGACGGCCGAAATAACGTCGCCAATACCTTAATGATTGCTTCGGCACTACTTGGTCTTCATTTTTCCATCGGTACCCCTCGCGAGCTTTTCCCAGAACAATCTCTTATCGATGAGTGCAACGCCATAACTAAAAAATATCAAACCGGCGCCACCATCAAAATCGTGGAAAATCCTTACGAAGCTGTCGCTGATGCCGACGCCATTTATACCGACGTCTGGGTTTCCATGGGCGAAGAAGACAAATTCGAAGAACGCATTAATCTGCTTAAATCCTACCAAGTTAATCGTGAGCTCATGCAGGCTACTCGCAAGAAAAATACTATTTTCTTACACTGTTTGCCGGCCTTCCACGATAAGAAAACTAAGATTGGTAAAGAAATTCTCGAACAATACGGCCTTGACGCCATGGAAGTCTCCGACGAAGTCTTCTACAGTCCGAACAGCGTTGTCTTTGACCAAGCGGAAAACCGAGTTTATACCATTGAAGCAGTCATGGATCTAACCCTCTAAACAGTTTTCAGTTTTCCACAATGAAAAAGAAGCAGACCCCCTGCTTCTTTTTTAGCATAAGTGTTATACTTGAGTCATATAAACCAAACTTATATGAAAGGACATATATGGTTGCAAAACCTCAAAAGGTGAAGAAACAACCAAAACAAAAAACCCCTCATACCAAGAAGGTATCGGCTTTTGCTGTTTTGTTTGCGATCATCGGCCTGATGGCAGCCCTAACCTGGGTTATTCCATCCGGTAAATATAACATGATTAAAGACCCGAATGATCCGTCTCAGGAAATTCGCGAAGCCGGCACCTACCAGCGCATCGACAAAGTCGAACACATCGTAGATGAAGAGACTGGAGAAGTCACCACTGTCGACCATCGCCAAGGGCTTTGGGATGTCTTTATGGCACCAATCAAAGGTATGGCTGATCGTCTTGATGTCATCGTTTTCGTCTTAATTCTCGGTGGCTTCCTGGGTATTACCATGAAAACTGGTGCCCTCGATGCAGCTCTCGGTGGTCTTCTCAAGAAGATGAATGGTAAAGAAATTTTCCTTATCCCAATCTTGATGACCTTATTCGCTATTGGTGGTACCACTTATGGTATGCAAGAAGAAGCTGTCGCCTTTTATGCCCTTATCATTCCAGTCATGATGGCTGCTGGGTATAATTCCATGACCGCCATGATGATGATTGTCTTAGGTGGCGGAGTCGGTGTGCTAGCTTCCACGGTCAACCCATTTTCTACGGGTATTGCCGCTAGAACCGCTGACGTTCAACTCGGCAACATCCTTTGGATTCAAATGCTCGTCCTCGTAGTCATGCTTGTTCTTGCCATTCTTTTTGTCATGAATTACGCCAAGAAGGTCAAAGCTGGTAAATACGCTGACGATTCTTCCGTCGCTTCCACTTTTAAGCCAATTAATCTCAATAGTGTGCCAGAATATAATTTCAAGCGCCAACTCATCATGGGGGTTTTCGCTGTCACTTTCGTGATTATGATTATCTCCCTCATCCCTTGGAGTGGTTTTAAAATTGACTTCTTCGATGTTTTACATGAGTTCTTTGCTGGGGTTCCAGTGCTTTCCACTATGCTTGGCGTAAACCACAACGGCGCCCTTGGTACTTGGTACTTTAACGAAATTTCTACCCTTTTCCTCATTTCGACTGTGGTAATTGCCTTCATCTACCGTAAAGAATTTAGCAAGAAAAATGTCTCCATCACCGACACTTTCATTAAGGGGTCAGAAGACCTCTTAAGTGTCGCCGTAATTATCGCCGTGGCAGCTGGCGTTGCTATTGTCATGCGCGCCGGTGGTATCGAAGATACCATTATTCACTGGGGTGAAAAAGGCCTCACCAATTTCAATGGTGGTCTTGTCGGCGTCTTGGCTTACATTTTCTACCTCCCACTTTCCTTCATTATCCCATCCTCCTCTGGCCTCGCTGCAGCTTCCATGCCAATCATTGCACCAGTCTCTGAGCTCGTAGGTAGCAACAAAGAAACCATGGTGGTAGCTTTTGCTAATGCTAATGGTTTACTTAACATGTTTGCCCCTACCATCGCCTCATTGATGGCCGGACTCACTCTATCCGGTGTATCTTACAAAACCTGGATTAAGCGTGTGGCTCCACTTATGGTAATCTTCGCTATTGTTAGCTTAGTCGCCGTCTTCGTTATGGGGATGATTTAATTATGGCCAAAATCGTCGTCGCCCTTGGTGGTAATGCTTTAAGCCGTGATGGCAAAGCAACCGCCAAAGATCAACTCGAAGTCGCCAACCAGACCGCCAAGGAGCTTGCCAAGC
>JABZKE010000036.1 GCA_015257445.1 Nanosynbacter sp.
AATCACACCACCGTCGCCATTCCGATCGCGCCAGGGAAAAACCAAAATATCTTAGTCTTCGATTTGCGCTACAATGTCGAGGATATTTTGCAAGCGAAAAAGGAATTTAAACCCGAAGAAAAAGTCAGTCGAGCTGGTAAAAAATATCAAACTTGGTTCGATTTTTCGAAATATGTCAAAGAACTAACTCCGAGTAAATGTCCGGCTGTCGCACCGCTCTCAGTCTTGGATGTCGAAACTACCGAACCTAGTTCGAATGGAATCGAGGAATTTCCAGTCGGTACCACTGGCTGGCAGAAAATTAAGCTCGAAAAATCTCAGATGGAAAAGAATCTCGAAACCCTAAAAAATCACCCAGAATTCATTGAGCGGATGCGAGAATTATTCACCCGCGAGCGTAATTTTGATAAGCTCGAAGAGGCCGAGTCTAGACTTTATGACGGTTTCTTAAATAACGAAGATCGCAAGCAGGCCTCTGTTGTGCCGAATCTTCGTGCTAATGAGTTGGCTGATTTTCATCCACTCTTTCAGGACGAACGTCTCGATTCATTACTGCTTAATTACAAAGGCCGTAATTTTCCAAACGCGCTCATCCAGGATGAGATCGCGAAATTTGAAAAATACCGTGCCGCTAGAATCGCTCGCCAGACCCCTGGTTTTATCCAAGCGATGAATGATTTATTGAAATTACACCAAACCACTGGCGAGACTGCCGACGGTCGCAAAATTCTCGACTCCACCCTCGAGGATCTCAAGATGTGGTTCGAATTGGTTTCTTAAACCTATTCCGTTTATGCTATAATGAAAACATATATGGGCTGCATCTCCTCTCACCTAAGTTCATTTAAACTCTCATTGAGGTCAATAATTTTAGCTGTCTTATTCTCTGCGGTATTGTATGAATTATCTTTTTCAAGCCAGGTATTTGCCTTATATACTCCAACGCTTTCCGCTTCGGTGGATCAATCAAACCTGCAAGTAAATGGTAATCAAGTGATTAATTCTACGAATAAAACTACAGAAATTCCATTTAATTTTACCGTTAATACGAATAATCGGACAGGGTACACTGCGACCTTAAGCACAGAAACCGAAAATACGGCGCTAACTAATAATAGTTCTACGACTGGGGCGAAAATTAATTCGATCTCTTCCGCTGGGCTATTAGGAGATTTTTCTAATAATTCTTGGGGGTATAAATTTGGTTCGTCTACGAATTACGCGCCGATTCCAGCTCTATCTACACCAGCCCAAATTCTTCAGACCACAGGGAAGACTAATGGTAATGAAGCAAATCAACTTAGTATTGGTATGAAGTTGGCGGATAATTTAGAATCAGGGAATTATAAGAACAAATTAATTCTTTCTTTTGTCTCGAACCCTTACCAAATGCGCGCGATGGTGACGAATGGTCCGGATTTTAATGCAAAATTAAAATCTCTCGAGACCGCCACAAATAAAATCGAGCATTTTAAAAAGAGTGCACTTGCGCCAGTTGTTTACATGAATACAGTGGATATTCAAGATGCGGACTCTGATTATAGAATCAAGCTCTGGCTAGATCCGACAGACAAGACGGCCTACTATCATGCTGAACCAGAGAAGGTCTATTTAAATACCAATAGTAGCATGATGTTCTTTTCAGGAGAAAGTGAACAAAAAATAAAAAATATTTTAGAACTAGATCTCTCTAAGTTCGATACCTCGAGGGTGACGAATATGAGCCATATGTTTAATGGTATGCGTAATCTCACTACCCTTAATCTTTCCAACTTTAATACCTCTAATGTGATGATTATGGGTGGTATGTTTTTTAATATGGCTAACCTCACCACCCTCAATCTCTCCAATTTTGATACCTCGAATGTGACGGATATGCGCTCTATGTTTAATGGTATGACCAACTTAGCGTCTTTAGATATTAGTAGCTTTAATACTAAAAATGTCGAAAATATGTCTGGTATGTTCTCGCTGTTGCGAAAAATTGAACACCTAGATCTTAGTCATTTTAGAACCGATAAGGTGACAAATATGGGGTCGATGTTCTATCAAATGTCGGCATTAAAAACGATCAATCTTTCTCATTTTAATACAGCAAATGTTACCGACATGTCTAGTATGTTTTCAATGGATGATAACTTAACAGAGTTAGATTTAAGATCATTCACTACGCCAAAGGTGGAAAATTTTGGGTATATGTTCGCGAGTTTTACTACAGATAATCGATTGACTAGAATCTATACTTCAGGTGATTGGGATACTTCTCGAGCCATTGCTGCCGGTATTAGTGCACCTAGGAATGTGTTAATATTTGCCAATCGTGTAAATTTGGTTGGTAATAATGGTTGGACTTCTGCTACACCTAATAATGTTGGTCTCGAGGCTCTGCGCATTGACCGCCATCTAGCTCCAGGCTATTTCACACTTAGATCGTAAACCCCTAGCATCTCGACAAAACGCTAATTTTTTGTTATAATACCTGATTGATTTAAGTATGGAAAATGGGACTAAAAACGTGGAAGAACTAACAAAAAATAAGGGTCTACTCTCTCCGGGCGGTAAGGCACTTCTGAAAGATAATCCAGACAATTACATCAAGATTCGTGGTGCTAGGCAGAATAATCTCAAAAATATCGATCTCGATATTCCGCGTGACAAGCTGGTGGTGATTACCGGGCTTTCTGGTTCTGGTAAATCCAGCCTCGCCTTTGACACGATTTACGCTGAAGGCCAGCGTCGTTATGTCGAGTCGCTCTCCTCTTATGCGCGTATGTTTCTCGGCGTGATGGATAAGCCAGATTTTGATACGATTACCGGACTTTCGCCAGCCATTTCTATTGATCAAAAATCTACTTCTAGAAACCCTCGTTCTACTGTCGCTACGGTTACGGAAGTTTATGATTACTTGCGTCTACTTTTTGCGCGTGTCGGTGTGCCGCATTGTCCGATTTGTCACCGCGAAGTATCTAAACGTTCCGTGGAAGATATTGTTAATGAAGTGATGAAGCTTCCGATTGGTCCGAAATTAATGTTGCTTGCACCAATTGTCCAGCAGAAAAAAGGCGAATTTCTCCACATCTCCGAACAATACCTCCAAAAGGGTTTCTCTCGCGTGCGCGTGGATGGTGTGATTTATGCCCTAGATGAATTCCCGACTCTTGAAAAACAGGAACGTCACGATATCGAACTAGTAGTCGATCGCTTCATTTTGAACCCAGAACTTTATTCCCGCATTTCTAGCTCCATTGAGCAGGCTCTCGAGCTTGGCCAGGGATTGATCATGCTACTTAAGATTAATGACAATTCTTCCACCATCGAAGGGAAGAATCTCGGTAAATCTAATACTGAAGTTCTTACTTATTCCCAGCGTTACGCCTGTCCAGTTCACCCAGATGAATTAATTCCAGAGCTCGAGCCACGTCTATTTTCTTTTAATGCCCCTCAAGGCGCCTGTCCGACCTGTACGGGTCTTGGTACGCGCATGGAAATCGACCCGAATCTCGTGTTTAATCAAAATCTCACCATCGCCGAGGGGGGTATTCGTCCGTTCAATCGCGTGCAAAGTGACTCTTGGTGGCTCAAACGTCTCTCGGCGGTGGCTGCGCGTCACGGTTTTTCGATTCATGTACCAATTCGCGAACTGACGGAAGAGCAGAAACATTTAATCCTCTATGGCACTGGTAACGAAAAATATGAAGTCAAAATTTCTGGCTCCGGCAAGTTTAAGGATGGCGCGACCTACGAGTCAATCTATGAAGGTGTCATCCCGACTCTTGAACGCCGCCACAAGGAAACCGACTCAGATTTTATGCGCAAAGACATCGAGCGCTTCATGCGCGTACATGAATGTCAGACCTGTCACGGAGCTAGGTTAAAACCAGTCGTGCTCGCTGTCACTATTCACGGTCTAAATATCAATGATTTTTGTAATTTAGACGTTGATGCTATGCTGGATGTTTTATCGCAGGATCTTGAATTTACCGAGGCAGAGGCCTTAATTGCGCGCCCAATCCTCAAAGTGATTCGTGAGCGTGTCAAATTTATGCAGGACGTGGGTTTAGGCTATCTTGAGCTTAGTCGTGCCGCCAATACTCTTTCGGGTGGAGAAGCCCAACGCATTCGCTTGGCTACCCAAATCGGCTCTGGTCTCCAGGGGGTGTTGTATGTGCTCGATGAGCCATCCATTGGTCTACATCAACGTGATAATGATAAATTAATCGCAACCTTGAGGCATCTGCGTGACCTGAGAAATACCGTACTGGTGGTCGAACATGATGAAGATACTATGATGAGTGCAGATTATTTGGTTGATATTGGTCCTGGGGCTGGCGCGCGCGGTGGTCAGGTGATTTCCGCTGGTACGCCAGAGGAAATTGCGAATGACTCGGATTCACTCACTGGTAAATATTTATCCGGTGCCAAGAAAATTCCTGTACCGAAAACCCGTCGTAAGCCAAAACTTAACCAATACCTCACTGTAGTAGGCGCAAGGGAAAATAACCTAAAAAATCTCACGGTTAAATTCCCGCTCGGGGTCATGACGGTGGTTTCCGGTGTTTCTGGCTCTGGTAAGTCCACTCTAGTTAATGAAATCTTAGCTAACGAATTACTCGCCCGTCTTCATCGTGCTCAAACCGTGGCTGGTGAACATGAACGTATCGATGGTATCGATAATTTAGATAAATGTATCGTGATCGATCAGAGTCCAATCGGTCGTACCCCGCGCTCGAATCCCGCCACCTACACCGGGGTCTTCACCGCCATTCGTGAACTTTTTGCCACTCAGCCAGAGGCGGAAATTCGTGGCTACAAGGCCGGTCGTTTCTCCTTCAATGTTAAAGGTGGTCGCTGTGAAACCTGTCAGGGTGACGGTGTGAATAAGATTGAAATGCACTTCTTGCCGGATGTCTATGTGACCTGTCCGACCTGTCACGGTAAGCGCTATAATCGTGAGGCGCTCGAGGTTAAATATAAAGGTAAGGATATTTCGGATGTCTTAAATATGACCATTGACGAGGCGGTCGAGTTCTTCGAAAATATTCCTACTATCGCTAATAAACTGAGGACTATTCAAGAAGTCGGTCTCGGTTATATTCGTCTCGGTCAGTCTGCCACTACTTTCTCGGGTGGTGAAGCTCAGCGTATTAAAATTGCTACCGAACTTTCTCGTCGTTCCACTGGTAAGACCCTCTATATTTTGGATGAACCAACCACTGGCTTACATACTGATGATGTGAACCGTTTATTAAAAATCCTCGATCGTCTGGTTGCCGGTGGTAATACCATGATTATTATCGAGCATAACCTTCACGTCATCAAAAGTGCCGACTGGATTATCGATATGGGTCCAGAAGGTGGTCAACATGGTGGTCAAATTATCGCAGAAGGTACGCCAGAAGAGATCGCCAAAAATGATCAAACCCCAACCGGCGTTTATCTTCGAGAATTTCTCAAGTAAAAACAGCCTTTAGTTTAAGTATTGCGCCATTTAAAAAATCCCTAGTCAGACTAGGGATTTTTTGAATCGTAGTATATCCAGTAGTTTATCTTATCTACTTATTCGTAGGTTATCTTATCTAATCGCCAAGGCTTCACGCAGCTTATCGGATAATTGATTAATCTTTAGAGTTTTATTGGCTTTTGAATTTTCGACATTAATTTTAGAAAGCATCAGAGCGCGCTGTAAATTCCAGTCTGTAATTAGGGCCGAGAAAATTGTGCCCGCAATAATCGTCGCCGCTACATCGCGTGTCACCTTCAGGTCTTTATTTTGAAAATCTTCTTTGAAAACGCCAGCCAGGATTTGGTTTTCTGTTACATAGATTAGCTTCAAAGTCGAAAGTGTACCTAAAATTTGTTTTACCCGCATCATTTGCGATTTTTTGCCCATCACGAATACGATTTCTGCTCGCTGCAAGAGGCGATAAAAAGTCGTCAAGTTAGTCTTGCTTAAATCTGGCGCATTTAATAATTTTGGCAGCTCCGAGCGATCAAAACACCAAGCTAGTTTAGTCTTTGGG
>JABZKE010000185.1 GCA_015257445.1 Nanosynbacter sp.
TGTTTAGTTTACAGTTGACTCACCCCGAAATAGTCATAAGCTTCTATCAAGATTTTGGTTTTTATGGCATAATAAACATATGTGGTTTTGGATTTCATTTATCCTACTCGGACTGGTGCTTTATATTCCGCTCGGTATTCTGATTATTCTTTTTATTTTCTTTCCGATTGCTGGATTTTTGAATAAGAAAAACAACCCTGCTATCTTTAATTTTGCCATGAATGGCGGCATGGTGGTGCTCTTCATCGCGGCAATTTTAGTCCACGGCGGCTTTTTCGGTTGGTATAATCAGGCCGAATCGCCCTTTGGTATCAATATTTGGGTTGATCGCTCCGTGGAAAATGACTTCTATCGCAGGGAAGAGAAGAACGGCCAGATTCACCTCACTGTCACTGATAAAAATTATTCGCCCCACTCGCCGAATTTTCTTGAGAGTAATGGCAAAATTCATTTTGATGTCACCAATCATGCGGCCGAAAATAAGCATCTCGATCTCACATGGACCGTTGAACTGGACGGGCAAAAATACCAAAGAAATAATCTCCCGACTGATTCCGATTCGACGCTTTTTGGCCCAGGTTTTTCTCTGAAATACGGTGAAAATATCGTGAAAGTCACGGCTTCCAATAGTCTCGGCTATTACACCACTTCGTTGGTAATTAATCGTTTGCGCACAGAAGATATTTGTAATGAGGAAAGCAATCAAAAAGTTTCCATGTGTGAGAATATTCTTTCCGCCAAGGAATCGGAAGCTAAGAAAAAGCAGGCCAGTAATGATTCCGGTAGCACTCTCAATCTTTCGGAAAATAGTTTTTGGTCTAGATAATTATCTATAATTTTATCTCTGCGGGAGGTTGCCATTTGCTACGCAAATGTCAAAACCTTCGGTGCGAACCCTTGGCTCGCCTCCGGCAAATATCATAAATAAAAAACCACCTAGCGGTGCTTTTTATATTTATGGTGATCTCTGCGGGAGTCGAACCCGCGTTGACGGGATGAAAACCCGTTGTACT
>JABZKE010000037.1 GCA_015257445.1 Nanosynbacter sp.
TTATAACGACCGCAATATTAATGTGCTCGACTCAGCAGTCACCCCGACCGAACCAGCCAATATTAAGATCGTGCGCCAAGAAATTATGGCTTTTGCTGCAGGCCTAATCGTCAGCGTTTCAATTCTCTTCTTAGTATTCTATTTTGACCGCTCAGTGAAGACGAGCGAACAAGTCGAAAGTCAGTTGCATTTGCCAGTAATTGGTAAAATCCACATGATTGATGCGGAAAAAGAACGTCTGAAACGCCGTCAACGTGCCTTGGCTTTGAAGGCAAAGAAAGAAACTAAAGACGATGGCTCAGCAGAAAATGCAGAAGATAACGAGGAAACTTTCGAAGAAATTTCTGAAGAAGATTTAAGTAGTGAATTAATTTTGAAAAATAATCCAAAATCTATTATCAGTGAAGATTTCCGTACCGTACGTACCAGCCTGGATTTTAGCTTAGTTGGCAAAAACAATAATTCCCTCGTACTCACTAGTACGGCGCCAAATGAAGGTAAAAGTTTCGTTTCCGCGAACCTGGCAATCGCTTTTGCTAATACTGGTAAAAAAGTACTCTTGGTCGATGCCGACATGCGCCTGGGTCGTCAACACGAAATTTTCGAGCTCTCTAACCAAGCTGGCCTCTCGAATCTACTAGTCGAAACCGCCGGCGACCGTCTACGTAAATACGTTCAGAAGACAGATATCGAAAATCTTTCCGTAGTCACTCGTGGTGTGACCCCACCAAATCCAGCAGAGCTAATCGACTCGAAGCAGATGGAAAAATTCATTGCCACAGTAAAATCAAAATATGATTATGTCATTATCGACTCGGCTCCAGTCTATAACTTGGCTGACTCTCTAATTATCTCCAAGAAGGCCGATCGTACCATGATTGTTTGCCGTGTAAACAAAACTAATATCGATCACGTAAAAGATGGCTTGAAATCTCTCCAAGCAATCGATGCCAATGTGGCCGGCGTGATTCTCAACCAAATCCCTCTAGAAAAACGTACGGGATATTATAATCAATATTATCTATAAATATAAAAACAGGAGGTGGCATGGTTGACACGCATCTGCATATTTTGCCAGGAATCGATGATGGTAGTCGTGATTTTGAGGAAAGTATTGCGATGGCCAAAAAATTGGTTGCGCTCGGGTTCACCGGCGGATTTACGACCTCCCATTTTATTCCGAATAGCGATCAGCTCGCGGATAATAAAACCAAGTCACGTCTACGCAAAGAACTGCAAAAACAACTAGACGAGCTGGGGATCAAATTCAAACTTTACCCGGGTAATGAAATCTATATGGATCCAGAAATGGTGAAATATATGCAAGAAGATCAGGCATCACTACTGGGTGAAACCACTAAACTAAGCGTAGATGCAGCGAAAAATAAAAAGAAGAAACACTATGTGCTTTTCGAAGTACCGTTTATGACCGAAGTAGGTTATCTACGTGAAGTAATTTTTGAAATGAAGAGTCAAAATATTGTACCAATTTTAGCGCATCCGGAACGTTATGAGTTCTTACAAAAGAAACCGGAAAAAGCCTTGGAACTTCGTAAAATTGGCGTGAAGCTACAGTGCAATATTGGCAGTATGGCCAAACAATATGGGTCTAAACCAGCCAAGACGATGAAATATTTCCTAAAACACGGCCTAGTGGATTTTCTCGGGACCGACGCGCACCATGCAGATGGAAGCGTGTTTGAAAAATACGAGAAGGCTTGCAAAAAAATTAGTAAGATTATTAGCGAGGAAGGCTTGAAGAAGCTACAAGAAAACAGCCTCTCGATTAACCATTAAAATAACTTCCCGCAGGAAGTTATTTTTTAAGCTTAGTTCTAAATGTGGACTAAATTCTTTGGTTTTAGAAGAGTGATCCGGTGCCACGAATTTCACTTTGAAGATTCAAGTACTTACGATAAATTGCTTGATGTTCTTGAACTGCCTTAGTATAAGCTGCGTCTTCAAAAGGTAGAATCACAAAGTAAAGTGGAGAATTCTTCCCACCACAAATTTCTTTCGTGTCGCCATAAGCAAGAGTACTTGGGATATGGAGTTCACGAACTCCGCCGAGCTTGGCGCCGACTAGACCATCCGACCAACCAGTAATTAAACTACCAGAACCAGTAACATCGAGCGGATCCTTCAAAGATTTTGGATTATTATTATCATCGAAAGATGAATCAAACACAGACTCATCAGAGCACCAACCGAAGTAATAAGCTAGATATTTACTTTCTTTTTCAAGAGTAGCGCCAGTACCGACACTTAAATCGATAGATTTCAAACCATCATTTTGCGCGCGAGAAACATTGTAGGATTTAATATTACTACGAGCAGATTTGAGAGTCTCAAAGTACTTATCGTTCAGAGCCTTCACGGCGTTTTCTTTATCCTTTTTCTTCTCGTCTAATTCCTTAGCCAAAACCTTAAGCTCGGCATTTTGCTCGGCCGTACCCTTTTTACTCTTTTCGCCATTCAAGACAATCAAGGCATAAACCATAATTGTGGAAACGAAGAGTAAGACTGCGATAAAACCGATAATAATGCGTTGTTTAGTGCTTGTACGTAAACTTTTTTCGTCCATATTGATACCTAAATAATTTCTCCACCAATTTTTTCTAATGATTGATTAATACTGTTCATTATAGCAGAGATTTCCTCGGAAAGAAGGGTCTTCTCGGTGGAAGCAAAGCTTAAATGGAAGCTAAGATTTTTCGTATCCGCACCCTCAGCTTGATAGATCGAGGTGGCCGTGAGATGGAAGATGAGAGATGGTTGAATCTTCAAAACTTCAAGGATAGCATTTTCGACCAAGGCAAAAGGTTTTTCTTCTGAAATCTTGACCGTAAGATCACGATTAACCGCTGGGAAGCGACTAAATTCCTTAATGCGCTTGTCGGAAGCTTTTTGACCCAGCAAGGCTTCGAGGTCTAATTCTAGGCTAGAAACCTCTTTGAGTTTTAGAGCGGTTTTGACGGAATTTTTTAATTCACCGAGGCAACCAATTTGCGTGCCAGAAAGAAGAATTTTAGCGGCGCGTTTTGGCTCGAAATAACCCGAAGCTTCACCGTCGGTAAAGGCTTGGATTTCAAAATTCAGACCGAGCTTGTCGGCGAGATTTTCTAAGATTTGCTTAGAATAATAATAGTCCGCAGTGGAAACTACCGCCAGGTGATGTTGCATTTTCGGAGTTTGATCGGAAATTAAGCCGAGAGATTTTCTAGTAACCTGATTCATTTCATAAAGGGAGAGATCTGCAAAGCCAGCTTTTTGATTCTCGCGGACCATCTCAAGCAAGCTTGGTGTGATAGAAGTACGAAAGAGCTGTAGTTCTGGTGAAATAGAATTGGTAATTTCATAAGCATCCTCAATATTTTCACCGACACGTTCGAGTAATTTCTTGGAAATGAAGCTATAGGTTAGAACCTCATTTAGGCCAAGCTCGAGTGAAAGGAGATTTCTTAAAGTAGCTTTTAACTCAAACATAGCATTCTTTTCGGCACCAATAAATGGACGGACCGGTAGACTGAGTGGTAAATTATCAAAGCCGAGCAAACGTCCGACTTCTTCAATGATGTCTTCCTTAATATGAATATCAGTACGCCAGAGTGGGGCCGTGACTAAAAGATTTTCCGAATCAGAAGCCACCTTAAAGCCAACATTTTCAAGAGTTTGGATGATTAAAGCCTGATCATAATTCGAACCAAGAAGCTGATTAATCTCAGAAACTTTCACCGCTACTTGGATTTCAGACAAATCCTGTTTCAGAGAGTCGGCAAAACGAAGTTCAGCACCTGCTTTTACGCCAAGTTTAACTAAACAATCTTTGATGGCGGGAATAGTATTGACGGCTGGCTGACCCTTGGTAAAGCGAGTGATTGCTTCCGAGAAAATACCGTGAGCCATCTGGGTTTTACGCAAATTATAGAGACTAAAAGTAGCAGATTCGAGTAAGATACGGGTGGTCGAACCATCAATTTTGGTCGATTCCCCGCCCGTGGCGCCAGCTAGAGCTACTGGAATATCATTCGAAGTAATTACGATGTCGTTAGAATTTAGCTCGATAGTTTTACCATCAAGCAAAGTCAACTTTTCACCAGAGCGCGCCGCACGCACGATAATTTTTGCATAACCTAGGCCGCCGATTTTAACGAATTTATCATAATCGAAAGCATGAAGCGGCTGACCTAGCTCCAACATAGTGAGATTCGTGGCATCGACGATGGGATTTACCGAATTCATGCCAGACTTAGCCAGAAAAACCGAATCCTCCGTCATATTATAGAGATCAGAAAACTCTGGTGCGACAGGCTGACTAAGATTTAGGTCTTTCACCTCTACTAGACAAGCCGAATAGCGTGGGCAAAGTTTTTGATCAGCAATTTCAATGGAAATTTCATCAGACAGGCCATCTACGGTTTGATCAAAACTCACTGGTTCAGAGAATTTTTGACCAAGAATACCGGAAACTTCGCGCGCAAAGCCAACCAAGCCAAAAGTATCTGGGCGATGAGTGAGCGATTTATTTTCGATATCAAGAATTTTATCATTTAAGTCAAAAACCTCGGACAAGGTAGCGCCCGGATGACCAAGAGATTCGTCAACCTCAGCAATATATTTATGATCAGAAGAAAGCCCAAGCTCATCTGGTCCGGCTAACATGCCGAAGCTTTCATAACCGCGTAACTTGCGAGCGCCAAGCACGAAATTCTCACCACCAAAAGTATCTGGCACGATACTACCTGGAGTGAGCCAGACGGCGATAATGCCAGCACGAACATTAGGTGCACCACAGACAATTTGGACGAGACCAGAATCCAGAGTAGAAAACTTCTGATTGAGTTCTGGACCGGCGTCGATTTGACAGAGGTGTAGGTGAGTATCAGGAATGTCTTCACAAGTTACCACCTTAGCGAGATAAGCGCCGCGATATTTTTCAGCCATACCCATCACACCTTCGACTTCAACGAGACGTGAACCGATTAGTTTTACTAATTCCTCATCGGAAACTGGGATGGAACCGACATATTGTTTGATTTTATTAAGTGAAATAAGCATTAAAATTCCTCCAAAAATTCAAGTTTGGCTGATTCAAAGAAGCGAATATCATTGAGGTGATATTTCATAATGACCAGACGATCGATACCACCACCCCAAGCAAAACCGTGATAAACTTCGGGGTCGATACCAGCAGATTTTAAGACATTCGGATGGATCATGCCACAACCCATAAGTTCGAGCCAGCCGTCGCCCTTGCCACCAAGAGAGGCTGGTTTTTCGACGAGTAGTTCTAGGGATGGCTCAGTGAATGGAAAGAAGCCTGGTTGGGTTTTGATACGCAATTTTTCACCATAATAGGTTTCAAAGAAATTTTTCAAGACGCCGAGCATTTCGGACATATTGGCGGTTTTGGAAACAAAGACACCTTCACATTGATAAAAAGTGTGTTCATGAGTGGCATCGACATCTTCATTACGAAAGACACGACCTGGAATCACCACGGCAATCTGGCCATCTTTTTTTAGATTATCTAACCTCGAAGTGAGTGCGCGATATTGCATGGTGGAAGTATGAGCAGGCGGAATAAAGCCTTCTTTGGTGCGAAAAGTATCATAACCATCGCGGGCTGGATGGCCCTCTGGGAAGTTCAAAGATTCGAACATATGAAATTCATCGTCGAGTTGAGTGGATTCCATGACTTCGAAACCCATACGGGAATAAATATCAATCACGCGATCAAGTTCAATCATTAAGGGGTGGCGACTTCCACGATGAAAAGTGATTTTTGATTGATTAACGTCAAATGGGGCGGTAAGATCAATCGCTTTCACGGCAGTATTTTGCTTGGCGGCTTCAAGGGCTTTAAT
>JABZKE010000038.1 GCA_015257445.1 Nanosynbacter sp.
GTATTAATCACTTCCAGGTTTTTGCCAGGGAAGGAATTTGGTAAATTGTGGGCTAATTTCTCATCGAACTCAATCGCCACGACTTTTGGAAAACGCCTGAGTAGGGAGCTCGTCAGTGTACCGAGGCCCGGCCCGATTTCCACGCAGAAATCTACTTCACTTCTTGCGCTTTCGGCAATTTCTTCCAAAGTAAAACGATCTTTTAGCCAGTTCTGTCCCAGGGATTTTTTGTTCTGTAACATCTTTTTCTCCTAGTACCAGTGATGGCTGCTCCAGAAAGCCCAAGCCTGACTCCAGCCACCGTAGCGTCCGGTTACGTAGCCAATCATCCAGCGAATTTGAGTCACTGGGTTGGTCTTCCAGTCGCTACCCGCTGAAGCCATCTTCGAGCCTGGAAGTGCCTGTGGAATACCATAAGCGCCTGATCCGGCATTCGATGCATCATAACGACAACCTGATTCGCGCATAATTAAAGTCAAAGCCACGTAAAGGTCATTTTCTGAAACGCCCGCACTTCTGGCATAATTTGCACAGGTTTCCCAATCTGGTGGAATGGATTTTTTACTACCAACCTTGGTTACTCTAGCCACTGGTTGCTTAATAATATTTGTTGAGACTAGCTCACGCGAAACTTCCACATTGTTCACCATATTGATCTTATAGACGGACTGCTTACGACCAACTTCACCCATGGTTTCAAGCTTGGTTTGACCAGTCCCCATACTTGCGTCGTTTTCCGTTTTTTCTTCATAAGGAATTTCTTCTTCCACGGTTACTTCGTGGCCACCTGTATGGGTTAGGCGATATTTCGTCGATAGTCCAGCTTCCAAAATATCATGTCCCGCCACCTTAGTTACCACGTCGCCATCATAAACATTAAAACCGGCTTCCTTGAAAAGGGCTTTTTCATCGGTAGTAGCAGTCATTAAAAACACCGTCTTCTGTCCGTCACTTAGAGTAACAGGTTTAGCACGGTAAATATTGATGCGATAATTATCAGAATTAATCCGTTCCGTACGGGCAGGCTCCACTTTATCATAATTTTCTACGGCAATACTTGAGCGCTTCAAAGCCTCTTCGACGGTATTAGCATTAGTTTTAATCGTCAAGGTTTTATTGTCGGCAAAAAACGTCACATAATGCATGTCTGAAATTTCTCCGGCATCTGGATCTTTAGTCTCGGCAAAAGCTGAACGCACTCTCGAGAATCCGAAGATTAATCCAGATAAAACTAGCAAAAAAGCGCTAAAAATATATAGCGTCTTATAAGTCTTGGCTATTTTGAAAGCACTACTCACCTTATTATTATAGCATATTGTGTTTTACTGATAAAGTTTACGCTAATTTATGATAGAATAAACTTAAGAGTTATCACATAAAAAGGATGTTTCATGAATCAAGCGGACAACACCGAAGACTTTGCCAATCTAATGGAAGAATTGAATAATTACACTACGGAAAACCATACCGATAATACTAATTCTTCAAACCAAACTTCTGAGGCTTCACCTGCGATTGATTTAAGTAATTTGGATGCTAGTCCTGCTGATTCTAGTCAGCCAGTCACTATTGCTCCCTCTGCTGATTTTGCTTCCTCTATGAATCAAACCGCCACTACTTCGGCTGCCGCAAAAGATTCTGATAATCTCACTACCCCAAGTCATACTCCGCTTTCCCCTCTGATGAATTTGGATGGTACAGAAAATACCGAGGCGGTTAAAGCTGCTGAATCTACCAAGGATTCAGCTCCAGATGATGTTGATTTTACTAAAGAAGATCAAACAGAAGATGCCGAAAAAACTGAACACGAAAAATTCCTTGAAGATCAAGAGAAAAATCCTTTGAAGGCCGCCGAACCAGTCCCGGGTTCTATTGGTAGTGCAGTTTCTTATCATGATTACGAAAAAGAGAAAAACGAAGAAGCCACTAAGGCGCAAAATCCTGAGAAGAAGCCGCTTAAGCTCGATCCAAAAATCATCGCCATTATTGCCATTGCCGGTATTTTTGTCATTTTTGGCGCCATCTTCTTGATTAATGCCTTGAGTAATCAACCGAAAAAATCTTCTCGCGCCAATAATCAAAATACCGTTGTTGCTAATGAAAATCAAATTCTCGAATGTGCTACCAAAGTCTCCGAAGAGAATCGTACTAAATATAATGCTGCTTCTGGCGAAGTCGCAAAGATTTTTACTTACAGTCACGATTCCTTATCCAGTATTGAAATTCGTACGGTCTATGAATTTAGCTCCACTGAGGCTGCTAAAACTGCCAAGCAAGCCATTGATTCTGAAAATCAACTCACCGAAAATAATGGTCGTACCGAAAAAACCGAAAATCACAAGACTATCACCTCTGGCCTAGATGGTAAAATCGTCTCTCTTTCGGTCACTGTAAAATCGGAAGACCTCGAAGCCTATCAGAAGACTGATGATTTTAAAAATCAAAGCTTTGCTACCGCTGACTCTGATGGTAAACTTGACCTTTCGATCAATAATGTTCTCACTACTCAAAATCTCCAGGGTTTCTCTTGTAGTATTACCGAATAGAAGATTCAAAAGAGGCTCCCCGGCCTCTTTTTTTGAATTGAGGAAATACTTGATTTTTGCTATAATTATTAGGAAATTATGAAAAATATCTATATTACCACTGCTATACCTTATGTTAACGGTCTGCCACATATCGGGCACGCCGAAGATTATTTACTTGCTGATATCTATAAACGCTATCAGGAGCTTTTGGGTAACTCGGTGCGTTTTCAGGCTGGTACCGATGAGCATGGTAATAAAATCGAGAAAAAAGCTAAATCTCTTGGTGTCGATACACAAAAATATGTTGACGATAATGCTAAAAAATTCCAAGAATTCATCGCCCGTTTTGATGTAAAATACACAGATTATATCCGTACTTCTGACCCGAAGCACATGCAGCGCGTGCAAGAGCTTTGGCAAAAACTTTCAAAACATATTTATACTGCCAGCTATGATGGTTGGTATTGTGAAGGTTGTGAAAGTTTTGTCACCGAAAAAGAATACACCGAAAATCAAGGTATTTGCCCAGATCACCAAACTCCATATATTCGCCTCTCTGAATCAAATTATTATTTCCGCATCAGTGATTTTAAAGATGAAATTCGCGCCAAAATCGAAAGCGGTGAAATGCAGATTTTACCAGAATTTCGTAAGAATGAAATTTTGAAGCTACTAGCTGATGCGCCAGATGTTTCGATTTCACGTCCAAAATCACATCTTTCTTGGGGTATTCCGGTACCAGGAGATGAAGAACAGGTGATGTATGTCTGGATGGACGCTTTGGCCAATTATATTACTGTACTCGGTTATCCAGATCAGGATATTTCTGAATTTTGGCCAGCCACCGTCAGTATTGTTGGTAAAGATATTTTGCGTTTTCATGCTATTTTATGGCCAGCGATTTTACTTGGCCTCGGCTTGCCTCTTCCGAAGACTCTCCTTTCGCATGGTTTTATCTTGGCGAATGGTGCGAAAATGAGTAAGAGTATCGGTAATGTGGTGGATCCGATTGAGGTGCTTGATAAGCATGGCGTCGATGCTTTCCGTTATTTCTTCTCTCGCCATATCGATACTTTCCTGGATTCAGATTTCTCTTGGGAAAAATTTGAAAATGCCTATAATAATGAACTCGCGAACGACTATGGCAATCTCGTTCAGCGCTTAGCTACTCTTTGCAAAAAGAACCAGGTCAGCCTCACAGAGACTCCGGTTCTTGAATTCACGCCAGAATATCGTGAATTGATGGATAATTTTAACTTCTCTGGCGCCATTGACTATGCTTGGAGTCAGGTTCAATTAATTAATAAACATATCGAAGACCAAAAGCCATGGACTGTGGCTAAGACCGATCCAGAAGCCGCTAAGCAGATTTTAGTCAATCTCGTGAATGAACTCCTCCTAGTTAATCATCTGCTTAAACCATTCCTGCCAATTACTGCCACGATTGAAGAAATCTTTACGGCTTCCGAAATCACTCCACCAGCTACTCCACTCTTTCCAAAGGAACGCTAGAAAAATGGCCTATTATGGGCTATTTTTTTATATAATATAAAGCTAAAAATCCTATCCGAAATTTATCTATAAAAATAAGACCCTCGCGTGGGGGTCTTATTTAATTTGCTACAGATTATTTGCAGCACTTGTCGTGATGTTTTTCTTCACAGCAATCACATTCGCAGTCATCAGAAAGAGCCTTAGCCACATCTGCCACGAAGAAGGCAAGGATACCTGCTACAAGTGGGGTGATAATGTGAACCAAAGATTCGAGAGCTACGGTGCCCATCAAAGCGTCAAATTTCTCAGCAGAAGTTGGGAAAATTTGATACATGATAGCAATAGCTGGGTTCAAGATGAAGTTATTGCGAAGCTTAAAGAAGCTGTCGGAAAGAATCAAACAGAAGAGAACTGCGAGAGTTACACCACCAGCGATGATTGCTGCGTAGGTGAAAGCACTTTTCTTGTGATTGTATTCTTGAGCACGGTTGAAGAAGAATGCTACGGTGAAGACACCGACGAATTCGATCAACATGTATTTCCAGAAGTCACTGCCGGTTGCTGCGGTCAGAGCTGGAAGTTCAGCGCTGGCGCCGCTAGCCGTGCGAAGACCACCGATGATTAATAAACCAAGCCATGCACCGACCACCTGAGCTACGATGTAAAGTACGCCACGAATTGCAGATACGCGACGAGTTGCCATCATGCCGATTGTGGTGGCTGGGTTAAGATGCGCACCTGAATAGGCAAAAACTGCCAAGGTGATCGCGAGGAAACCGAACAAGATATAAAGTGGTTGTTGGATTCCAAGAGTGAGAAGAAGCATTGAGAGGAACATAGTTCCGATTACTTCACCGATTACTGCACCCCAAATACGTGGAGTTTCGAAAATCGTTAAAATATTCTCGCCTTCAGGATACTTGCGAGCGAAGAAACCCTTGAATGGATTCTTGCTTTCTTTAATTTTCTTTTCTACTTTGAGGACTTCTTTTGTCATTTTCTTTTCAGCCTTCTCAGTCGCTTTTTTGCTATCGTCGACAACTTTTTCGACGACCTCGATAACCTCTTCTTTAATTTCGGTTACCTCCGGTGTATTCACAGTCGTTTTTGGCTTGTGTGCAGACTTTTTAGTCTTTTTTGCCATTTTACCTCCTTAATAATATTAAAAAAATTATATCATAATATGATAAACTATGGTAATGTATATCGAAAGGAAAAGATGGGCGTAATTGTACAAAAAGATCAAGACAAAAATGCAGATCTCACTCAAAGAATTACCGCAGACCTTCGAAATCGTGCCAGGATGCAAGCTAAAATGAGCGATCCTGACTTGGTGGAAGACTCTGATTATGCTAAAGACCTTAAAACTACTAGTAAATTTGGTTGGTTTTGGCCAGTATTAATCATCCTCGCAGTGATTTCTTTAATCTTCATTAAATTCTTCTAAAACTCTGCATTAGTCGCGTCTAATTGGCGCGATTTTTTATTCCCAATTCGTCTTCAACTTCACCTCAAAACAGAGTATAATAGAAGGAGTTATGGAATTGGAACAGCTAAAAGCCGAACTTAAATCTCTCGGCGAAGAATATGCAAAAATGAAGACCTTAGCTCCCGAAGAGCGTAAGGCTTTTGGTCAGGCTTTGAA
>JABZKE010000039.1 GCA_015257445.1 Nanosynbacter sp.
TTATAAATCTTGGCGATTTCCTTTACAAAATGATCTGCAATTTTATTGGTCATCTTTGTGGCAAACTCGGCATCGCGATCGGTCGTAGTGATATTAATAATTTCCGTACCTTTAATCGCCGAAACTTCGATCATTTTTAACATTTCATCGAAAGATTTCTCGATATTAATATCATTCTTGACCTTGTCGAGCACACGGTGTGATTTAACTACTTGCGTGTAAGTATCAATCAGGTTTTTATTGGTTGCAACTTCACCCGGCAGATTCGCATTGGATTTATCTGAGCTTACAATCACCGTAGCGGTCGCTTCGTATTTTGGTTTTTGCATAAAAAATACGTAAAAAGATCCTAATCCAAAAATTAGGGCAAAAATTATCAGTAGAATATGGAGCTTAGCCTTAAAATAGGCAAACATTTCTCCGAGGTTAATCTCATCCATGCCTAATTTATATCATATTTAATCCAGAAAATAAATATCAAACAATAATTTAGCTATATTTGTCAATAGCCATAAGCGTCTTAAAGATAATTGTCAATGTCTAAAATTTGCCAAAAATAAAATATTTGATAAAATAATGTCTATTGCACTTTTTAGTCACTCGGTGGCTGGTGGGGGCTAGGTCGTGTGCAATGATTATTAAGGAGATGCATTCGTAAATATGCGTAGACTTAAACGTGAATCTTCGCGCAAAAAGTCGAAAATTCCTCCTGCCCCATGGCAAGAGTATATCGAATATTAGTCTTGAATAGTCAAAATTCAATTTTAAGGATTAATATTTGAGGACAAATATCGCTATCCAGCGATATTTTTCTTGATTCTATAATTTGAAAAGTTGACTGGTTTATTATGTTATAATAGAGATTATGAGAAAACTGTCTGGAGAACTAAAACAACAAATCAATCAACATGTTACAGTCTCTGGTTGGGTAAATTCCAGGCGTGATCACGGTGGGTTAATCTTTATTGATTTACGTGACCACGAGGGGATTATTCAGCTAGTGATTACCCCAGAAAATGCTGAAAATTTTGCCATCGCCGAAAGTTTGCGCGATGAATTTGTCATTTCGGCTACTGGTCTAATTCGTGAGCGCGACCCTGCTCTTCGTAATCCTCATATTGCTACGGGCGACATTGAATTAGTGGTCGACTCACTGGAACTCTTAAACCGTTCTGAACCTTTGCCGGTTAATACTCATGATGATGGTGCAGAGTCTGGCGAAGAACTTCGTCTTAAATATCGCTATCTTGATTTACGTCGCCCAAGTATGTTGCATACGCTTCGTCGTCGTGCGGAATTTTATCACTTCATGCGCGATTACATGGAATCTCATGATTTTATCGAAGTCACTACCCCAATTTTGGCCAACTCCAGTCCAGAAGGCGCACGTGATTTTCTCGTACCATCCAGACTCCGTCCAGGACAGTTTTATGCTTTGCCTCAAGCTCCTCAACAGTTTAAGCAGCTCCTCATGGTTGGCGGCGTTCCTCGCTATTATCAAATCGCCCCATGTTTCCGCGATGAGGACCCACGCGCCGACCGTCTTTATGGTGACTTCTACCAACTCGATCTCGAGATGTCTTTCGTGGAAGAGGGTGAAGTAGTTCGCACCACTATGGAACCATTGATTAAATCTTTGGTTACCAATTTTGCTCACAAGAAATTACTCTCAGAAGAAATTCCACGTATTCCGTATCAGGAAGCCATGAATCGTTTTGGTGTCGATAAACCAGATTTACGTTACGGCATGGAATTGATTGATTTGAAAGAAGCTCTGAAGGATACCGCTTTTAAAGTTTTCCAAACTGAATCTGTCAAGGCTATTTGTGTAAAAAATGGCGCCACTCTTTCGCGCTCCCAAATTGATAATTTCACCGAAAAAGCTCGTAAACTCGGTGCAGG
This sequence comes from Nanosynbacter sp., assembly GCA_015257445.1. Lineage (GTDB taxonomy): Bacteria > Patescibacteriota > Saccharimonadia > Saccharimonadales > Saccharimonadaceae > Nanosyncoccus. Next base: position 1,903 of record JABZKE010000039.1, read on the forward strand.
CGGTCTGGCTTATATCATCTATGAAAATGATGAAGTTAAAAGTCCAATCGCTAAATTCCTCACTGAAGCTGAATTAGCTAAAATTAAAGAACTCACCGGTGCTGAGAATGGCGATGCCGTGTTCTTCGGCGCCGATTCACTCGCAAAAGTGAATAAAGTGCTCGGTCAACTTCGTATCGCGTTTGCCGATCACTTTAATTTGAAGGATGATAATGTTGTCGCACTTTGTTGGATCGTGGACTTTCCATTCTATGAATGGGACGAAGGTAAAAATAAATTAGACTTCGGTCACAATCCATTTTCTATGCCAAAAGGCGGACTCAAAGCGCTCGAAGCCGCCGAAACTGATGCCGAAAAGCTTGCCATTGTCGCCGACCAATATGACATGGTGATGAATGGTTTTGAAATTTGTTCTGGTGCCGTACGTAATCACAGTCCAGAAGTGATGTATAAGGTTTTCGGTATTCTCGGTTATGACGAGAAATATGTTGAAGCCCGTTTTGGTGGTATGCTGAATGCCTTTAAGTTCGGCGCCCCTCCTCATGCTGGCTGTGCCTTCGGTATTGAACGTATTTTCATGGTTCTAAACGACAATAAAAATATTCGCGATATCGTAGCCTTCCCGAAGAACGGTTCTGGTGTCGACCTCATGATGAGCTCACCATCCGTCGTCGATCCAATCCAGCTTGAAGAAGCTCACCTCCAAATCATAGAGGATGAGGAATAGAGGCAAACTAAATTCCGACCTCGAAATTAAAGGAAATAAAAATCCGACTTCAAAAAATCAAAATCAAAGCAAATAAAAATCCGGCTCTAAGGCCGGATTTTTTAGGCAGAATCTTTTAGAAGAGTAATAGTGCGGCGAAAATTCCAAGCGATAAAATCACGCGGTAAATACCGAAGCTTGGGATTGACTTCTCTTTCTTAAAGTATTTCATTACGATTTGTAATGCGATTAAACCAGAGACGAACGCGACTAGATTTGAAAGTAAAAGCATGCCTAAATTGCTAGTAATATAAGCTCTCGAAGAACTTGAAAGTAGGGATTTGCCACAAACTGCAATCATGATTGGAAGGCTAGCTAAGAAAGAATATTTAGCTGCCGATTTCGAATCGAGACCCATTACGCGACCAGTAATAATGGTCGAGCCAGAGCGGGAAACCCCAGGAATCAAAGCAAAAGTTTGCGCTAAACCAATCGCTAAAGCGCGGCCCGGAGTTAATTCATTTTCATCTTTTAGTTTCGACAAATGTGGTAATTTATTTACGAAAATCATAATTAAACCAACAAATCCCATCGCAAAGCCAATCGTAGCGAGGCTCGAGAAAAACGGTAGTTTCTCAATCACTTTCGAAAGCACTAAGCCGATAATGCCAGCTGGGATTGAGGTGATTAAAATATTTAGCACTAATTTATAATCTTTTTTCACAAACACGCGTTGTAAAATTTCCCAAATGGTTTGGCGATAGTAGAAAAGTAACGCAAAAAGCGTACCAAAATTAATTAATTCCAAAAAGAAATGAAAATCTTCCGCACGTCCACCCGCACCCAAAATGCGCTGTGTGATTTCGAGATGTCCAGAGGAAGACACCGGAATAAATTCAGTAATACCTTGTACGAGACCTAAGACGGTCGATTCTAAAATGTTCATAGTTTTATTATAGTCTCCGGCCCCCATCTTTACAATCTATGAAAATCATGTATAATATTTCACAAGTATATTAATCATTAAATCGTTTTAAACAGGAAACTATAATGCCGATTATCAAATCTGCAAAAAAGGCAGCTCGTCAAGCAGTCAAACGCACTGCAAAGAATCAACAGATTAAGAAGTTCATCAAGAACGCTCTTAAAGCTTTCAAAGCTAACCCAACTGCTGAAAATCTTTCCAAAGCTCAATCTGAATACGACAAGGCTGCAAAGAAAGGCCTCATCAAGAAGAATACTGCTTCTCGTCGTAAGGCTAACTTGGTGAAAATTGCTAAGGCTTCTAATGGCGCCAAGGCTGAAACCACCGTTAAAAAAGCTACCGCCAAGAAGGCTACTGCAAAAAAGACTGTCGCTAAAAAGACAACTGCTAAGAAGACCACCAAAAAGGCTGCTTAGTAAAAAGACCTCTCCGGAGGTCTTTTTTTGATTTAAAATTCAGCGGAATCCCCTAGAGACTTTCAGTGGGAAATTTAGAATTCAGTAGAAACTTTAGCGATTCTCAGTAAAAAACCTTCGAGCAGTGTCCAGGGTTCTTTACTAAAATCTGTCGACTTCACCAAGACATCAATCTTCGCTAATTCCTTCAGAACAGCACGGGCTTTTTTGGGATTTCGCTCTAGTAAGTCACAAGCCTTTTTTGTCCAAGCTCCAATCGTGGCATATGGATCATTATCCGCCTCGATTGTTTGCAGATTCTTTACCGCGCGCCTACCATCCGTCATGGCCAAATCAAAAATTCGAAACACCGCATTACGATCCACCGTCTGCTCTGCCGCTGCAAAAGTTTCGAATTTAATCTCCGAATTAGTTTTTGCCAGCTTCACTAGTTCCTTATAAACCGCCCCACGCTTATCGAGTTTAGTTTCAAGTAGAACAATTTTATGTGGCGTATTTATTAAGTTTGGCAGTTTCTCCACCAAATCTTTTTTCAAAAATAAATCCTTAATCAAGATTCGACGCTCCGCCTCAAAAAAAGTCACGCCGAGAAAAATCGATTCCAGTTCTGCCAGGCTGATATTATCCGCATCGATAATCTCGATTTTTCCCCCCAAGATCATCCGGGCTTTTTGCTCGGCTTTTTTGCGGTCTTCTCCGTCGAAAATATAAATCATTTAAACCTTAAAATTTCTTTTGACAGTATGGACAAAGATGTGTACCACGTCCTGCAACTTTAATTTTAATAATTTCCGTACCGCATCGTTCGCATGGTTCACCCTCGCGACGAAAAACTTTGGCAAATTTAGTCAAATAATCACCCTTCGTACCATCCGCTTTCACGTAAGTCGCCATAGTGCTACCGCCTGAATCAATCGAATCTTGCATCACCGTGCGCGCACCAACCAAAAGTTCATGGATTTCTTCATCGGTCAAACTTTCCACGATGCGTTCCGGATGAATTTTGGCAAAATAAAGCGATTCGTCTGCATAGATATTACCGAGGCCACAAATCACTGTTTGGTCTAGAATAGTCGGCTTGATTAAGGCTTTTTTATGGCGCATCAAATTTTTTTTAAATTCTTCGTCCGTCATATCCCACGGCTCTTTGGCAAGCTTCTTGATGAAAGGCTCGTTTTCTACTTCACTAGTTTCTAGCACTTTACAAAAACCAAATTTTCTCTGATCATTAAAATAAAGCGTGCCAATCTGGTCCAGCTCACCGGCCGCAGTTTTTTCGCAAATTTCAAACTCCACTCGCGTTTGTTTATTCGGTAAACCCCCATAAAAACTTTCGCTCGGGTGTCCACCCGAAAATCCGTCCTTATCAAATAACTCCGTCTTAAAATCGCCTTGCGAGATCATCTTCACGAAATCTTTACCAGATTCGGTTCCTAGATTTCGATAAATTAATTGCCCGGTCATTCTCAGATGCACCATCATTGAAACGCCATTTTCGAAATCAAAAATCAAGGCTTTGCC
>JABZKE010000040.1 GCA_015257445.1 Nanosynbacter sp.
CATCCTGACAAAGTTTGTGACCAAATTAGTGATGCTCTACTTGATGCCTTCCTCTCTGGCGATTCTAGCTCCCGCTGTGGTATCGAAGTGATGGGTGGTAAAGGTAGGATTTTTATCACCGGCGAAGTCACTTCCGCTGCTAAGGTCGATGTTGAGTCTGTGGTGATGCGCGTCTTAAAAGAAGTTGGCTACATTAATGGTGATAACGCAGAAAATCTCACACCTTCTGGCACGCTCGCTGATTTTGAAATCGTTAATAATCTCGGTGTTCAGAGTCAAGATATCGCTCTCGGTACCAATGACGAAGTGGGAGGCGCTGGCGACCAGGGAATGATGTTTGGTTTTGCTTGCGATGATAATGCCGAATATAAGCCGACCGCCATGGTGATTATGCAGGAATTTTCCAAGTTCTATGACGAATTGCGCCAAAAAGATTCACGCTTTCTCGCTGACGGTAAAACTCAGCTCACCGGTGAATACGATGATAATATGCGCCTTGTTAAAATTAAGGATTGGACTATCAGTTATCAAAATACCGAAACTAATCGCGCCGAAACCGATCAAATTCTCATCGATAAGGCCCGTGAAATTGCTGGCAAATATGGCGTAGAGGTCGAAAAATTCCTCGTTAATCCTACCGGCAAATTCCTCATCGGCGGCTTTATGGGTGATGCCGGTCTCACTGGCCGTAAAATTGTAGTCGATAGTTATCAATCCTTTGCTCCAGTCGGTGGTGGCGCTTTCTCAGGTAAAGATCCATCCAAGGTCGACCGCTCCGCAGCTTATAAGGCACGCGAAATCGCCGTGGATTACCTCAAACGTCATAATTTGCATTCTTGCGAAGTGCAACTTTCCTATGCTATTGGTATTGCTGAGCCACTCGCAATTTACATCAAGGGTGACGGTAAAAACATTACACCAGAGCCAGAACTGTATGCCGCTTGTACGCCAAAAAATATTATCAAAGATCTCGATCTTCTGCACAAAAAATACGAAGACACTGCCAAGTTCGGTCATTTCTAAAAACCAAGAAAAGAACCTCATCTCGGGGTTCTTTTTTATTTAAAATAGTGTAGAATGAAACTAGAAGCATAAGCATAAAATAAAAAGGAGAGAATACATGCTAAAACCCATTAAATTTCTAAAAAGAGTCCAGGGTTTCCGTCAGTATGTTTTTAATCTCCTGCCAATCGTTTCATTTGGTGGTATATCTCTTATCTTAGGTACTTTCGCCATTGTTCCTAATTTCATGAACTTCGCACACGCTGAAGAAAACGCAATTTCACCAAAGCAGAAAGACGTTACCCTCTCCATGAGTGTTGATTCCACATTTCATAAATTTGATGATATCTATTTAAATGCAAAAGAAGCACAGCCTGAAGCATCAAGCAGTGTTCTTATGATTCCAACGGTAAAAACAAATAACCCTGCAGGATACAAAGTTTACTTTTCGGACGCAGACGAAGATACTAATATGTATAGCTTAGATCATGGCGTTAGTGATAAGATACGTTCTGCCACGGCAGAAGATTTTAAAGACCCATTCAATGTAAATAAGGAAGATAATTTTTGGTATTGTGGTACCATTTATCAGCCGGAAAACGGTGAAGGTGGGATATATCAGGCAGTTTCTGGAAATAGGAAGTTTGCTTTAGATATACCAAAAAAATCAGAGCCAAGAGTAATTGATGCAGTTGGTTATGTAAAGACTGTCAATAAGAATGTTAATAATGGTGTATATTGCAAAATCAGTATAAACAAGCAGATAACACCGTCTACTTACGAAGATAAATTAATTTTTAGCACCATAGCTAATACGATAAATGATAAGCCTGCCGTCGCAACTAGTGGAAAAAAATTTTTCGGGGAGATTTTAAAGCTTGCCTCAGCTAGTCAGGTTTTTAATACATTTAAACATGGTGGTGTACCTTATTTTGTAGCAGGGGATATTAAATCTGATAGTAGAATATTCCCACAAGTGGAGTCGGAATTTGAATACAATATACGTCCAGCTGAACGTAAGTCTACATGTCCTGATGGGGTAGATGATGTTAGTATGTATAGCGCAGCGGAATCGGAAGATATGGAACCAATCTTGGTGTGGTTAGATTGTGGCGATACGGGCAGTGAGCGTACATTAAAATGGTGGACCCCATCCGACAAATTATCGCTCGGAGATAATTGTGCTGGATTTTTCTCTTCCGGAAATAGCCCTCAGATCGATGAAATAGACCTCACTGGTATAGATATTTCAAAATGTAAGAACATGGAATCTATGTTCGAACGTACCGATGAAGGATTCAAGGAGATTAATTTTGGGTATAATAAATTTTCCTCAGAATTATCTAACACTAGGAATATGTTCAAGGGGAACAGTAAACTTGAGAGAATACGTACAACTACCGATCTTGATTTAACTTATGTAGCAAACAGTGAAGGTATGTTTGATGGTTTAAATGAAATATCAGGCGCGTATAGAATAGAGGGTGGGAATGGGCCATGTAATGGAATGCCGTTTGATAGAACTGAAACTGACGCACGTATGGCAAAAACATACGATGGATACTTTTTTCGCGATTATCCAGGCAAAGTAATGTGCGGTAAAGTTGTTCGTATTTAACTAAATTCCAAAGAGAGCCGCGTGCTCTCTTTTTTTCTTCTTGAAATTATGGTAAAATATCCTGAAAGTCTAAAAAACTATTAATTAATAAGGAAATTCATGGCAGAAGCTACACATGATTTATCAAAATTGCGCAATATTGGTATTATTGCACATATTGATGCAGGCAAGACCACGACTTCAGAGGCTATCCTCTACCGTACTGGCTTGAAGCACAAAATCGACCTCGTCAAGGGTGACACCGGTGGTGCTACTACTGACTGGATGGAACAGGAAAAGGAACGTGGTATTACCATTACTTCCGCAGCTGTTACCGCCACTTGGAAAGGTCACAAAATTAACATTATCGATACCCCGGGCCACATCGACTTTACCGCCGAAGTAGAACGTTCTCTTCGCGTGCTCGATGGTGCCGTCACCGTTTTCGATGGTAAGATGGGTGTCGAAGCTCAATCCGAAACTGTTTGGCGCCAAGCTACCAAGTACGGCGTGCCACGTCTCTGTTTCATTAACAAAATTAACCAAATCGGTGGTGACTTCTACAAGTCTCTCGACTCTATCCACAAGCGTCTCTCGAAGAATGCTTTCGCTATTCACCTTCCAATTGGTTTCGAAAAAGATATCTGTGGTGTCGTCGACCTTATTGATATGAAGGCCTACACCTACAAGGAATATGCCGACCACTCTTTGACCGTTGGCGAAATTCCTGCTGATATGCTTGACAAGGCTAAGAAAGCTCGTGCTCTTCTCGTGGAAGAAGCTGTAGCTGCTGATGAAGATTTGATGAATAAGTACTTCGCCGAAGGTGAAGAAGCTATCACCGAAGCTGAACTCAAGGCTGCTCTTCGTAAGCGTGTGCTTGACGGTGACTTCTTCCTCGTGACCGGTGGTGATGGTCGTGGTGTGATCGTCGAAAAAGTTCTCGACCTCTGTGTTGACTATCTCCCTTCACCTCTTGACCGTGATCTTGGTCAAACTGTTGGTACCGATCCAAAGACTGGCGATAAGGTTATCCGTAAGGCTTCTGTCACTGAACCTCTCACCGCTCTTGCTTTCAAGATTGCTTCTGACCCATTCGTCGGTAAGCTCGTCTTCGTGCGTGTTTACTCTGGTGTTTTGAAGTCCGGCTCTTATATCTTGAATGCTACTACCGGTAATAAGGAACGTGTCGGTCGTCTCGTCCGTATGTTCGCTGATAAGCGTGAAGAAATCTCTGAAGTTGCCGCTGGTGATATCGCCGCTATCGTCGGTCTCAAGGAAACCACCACTGGTACCACTCTTTGTGATCCAGCCCACCCAATTCACCTTGAATCTATCGAATTCCCAGAACCACCTGTTTCTATCGCGGTTGAGCCTAAGACTAAGGCCGACCAAGAAAAAATGGGTCTCGGTCTCGCAAAACTTGCCGAAGAAGATCCAACCTTCCGTGTTCACACTGATGAAGAAACCGGTCAAACTATTATTTCTGGTATGGGTGAGCTTCACCTTGAAATCATTATCGACCGCTTGAAGCGTGAACATAACGTGGAGGCTAATACTGGTGCTCCTCAGGTTGCCTACCGTGAAACTATTCGTGGTACTGCCGAAGCTCAAGGTAAGCACATTAAGCAGTCCGGTGGTCGTGGTCAATACGGTGACGTTTGGATTAAATTTGAGCCAAATGAACCAGGTAAGGGCTTTGAATTCATCGATATGATTAAGGGTGGTGTGGTGCCTCAAGAATACCGCAAGCCAGTCCAACAAGGTGTGGAAGAAACCCTTAACGGTGGTGTGATTGCTGGCTACCCAGTCGTCGATATCAAGGCTACCCTTTACGATGGTTCTTACCATGATGTCGACTCTTCTGAGCTCGCCTTCAAACTCGCTGGTAGCTTGGCTACCCGTGAAGGTATCAAGAAAGCCAAACCAGTGCTTCTTGAGCCATTTATGAAACTTGAAGTTACCACTCCTGAAGAATTCATGGGTGATGTGATTGGTGATATTAACTCTCGTCGTGGTCGCATCGACGCTATGGAAGACATTCAAGGTGGCGCTAAGCTTATTACTGCTTTCGCTCCACTGGCTAACCTCTTCGGTTACACTTCGGATCTCCGCTCAATGAGCCAAGGTCGTGCCGCTTCTTCTATGGAGCTTGCACAATACGAGGAAGTACCACCTAACGTTGCTCAAGAAATCATTGAGAAGCGCAATACTTCTAAGTAAGTAACCTCTTAAAAATAACCTCTCCGGAGGTTATTTTTTATTTAAAATTTTATTTGCGGTATCTGACAACTTGAAAAAATAGTGAGAATATTGTAGAATAATAAAGATACTTTTTATGCCAGATGGCTGTGTTGTATATTAATAAGGAGGTGGAAACTATGAAAGAAATTGAACCTAGCAAAACGTAAAGCAACTAAAACTACACTGAAACCTGGAGGTAAATTATGACTTCGAATGAATATAGTGCTATAGAAGGAATAGCCTTTTGTTCTGTTGCTCTTTTCTTTGTTGGAGTTTTTACATTTTTGTCTATGCTTTTTGGCCCTAGAAATCACAATGTGGCTACTAGAAATAACAAAGAACAGTCAATTCAAAGTGAAGCTAATCATGTGTATTCAAATTCTACCGGCGAAGGATATCGAGACTCAGCTACGCCAGAAACAAAAAGTTTGAATTCAAGCATAGCTGAAACGCAAAGTCCGGAATCAAATGTGTCTGAGACTAAAAATTCAGATTTAAATACATCTGAAACAAGAGAGCCAGAATCGTACGGCACCCCTAATACGAAC
>JABZKE010000041.1 GCA_015257445.1 Nanosynbacter sp.
AACAAGCCAAGTTTATTACTTTCTCCGAGCAGGTCGACAAATCAAAATTTGCACTTCAAAACAATATAATAAGCCTCATGAATTTATGGTATAATATAAACCAGTATGTTTGTGAGAGAACGTATGGGGAAGCTTGAGCTAATTCGAGCATTACCGACGAAAGAAGAAAAAGCAAGGGCGTCACGCCTAGTTCTTCGTGAGTTACTAGAGCAAATATTCCCGGAAAAATCCATAAAAAAGAAAAAGAAATATTCTCTCCTAGAACTCATAGACTGTTCACCTATTAAAAATTATATTAATGATGATCAAATTATTAAATCATTGCACTTTATTCGTATTATCGGTATTCGCGCTGAACATAATCAGCCGGTCCGCGAAAAAGATGTTAAAATCGCCGTAGATAATCTCGAAAATTTTATCAAGTTTCTTGATAATAGAACTAAATCTTCTGAACCTATTAAGTCACCGGAATTTTTTTCTGAAGCAGAAACTCGTGCCGCTTATATCGATGTGTATCTCCGTGAAGCTGGCTGGGAAGTTTTAACTCAGAAAGGCGTAATGCTACCTGGTAAAGCTGGTATTGAAATCGAAGTTGGCGATATGCCAAATAACGCCGGCGTTGGCTACTGTGATTATGTGCTCTATGATCGTGCAGGAAAACCTTTGGCTGTCGTAGAGGCTAAGCGAACTTCTAGGGATCCACAAATTGGCCGTCATCAAGCGGATCTTTACGCTGAGTCATTAAAAGAAAGGTTTGGCTATAAACCAGTTATTTATTATACAAACGGTTATGAAACCCACATCATCGATGGTGTATACCCAGACCGCAAGGTTACAGCCTTTCACACACTAGAAGAATTAGAGCGTATAATCCAACGTCGTACTCGCGGAAATATTACCGATATGACTGCAAAAGATGAAATTGCTGGTCGCCCATATCAAAAGATGGCATTGACGCGGATGTGTGAACGTTTTAATGCTCACCATCGTCGAGGATTAATTGTTATGGCTACCGGAACCGGCAAGACGCGTGTTTCGATTGCCCTGACTGACATTCTGGCTAGAAATGGCTGGATTAAAAATGTCTTATTTCTTGCTGATCGTACTTCGCTCGTAAAACAAGCTAAGCGTAACTATGCTAAATTATTGCCCGATATGACTATTTGTGAGCTTTCCGAAGGGGGAAACGCAAATAAGGATATGAATGCTCGACTGATGTTCTGTACATATCAGACAATGATTAACTATATTGACGCCGAAGATAAAGATTTTTCAACCGGCCGTTTTGATTTGATTATTGTAGATGAAGCTCACCGTTCGATTTTTAATCGATACTCCTCCATTTTTGCCTACTTCGATAGTTTGCTTGTTGGGTTTACAGCAACCCCACGAGATGAAGTTGGTAGTAATACTTATGGAATTTTTGAATGTGAATCTGGTGAGCCTACTTTTAATTATCCACTCGAGGATGCAATTAAAGAGCATTACCTGGTAGGTTATGAAGTAATAAATCGTCACTCGCGTATTATGACACAGGGAATTAAGCGTGAAGAATTAGACGAAGATCAACTCGAACAACTAGATGATTTTCTTGAGGGTGACCGAGAAACGCCAGATCTCACGATTCCTGCAAATATTATTTTTCGTTCTATCTTTAATGGAGATACCTGTCGTAGTGTGATTGAAGATCTAATGGAAAAAGGTATTCGTGTAAATGGCGGCGAAACTATCGGTAAAACAATTATTTTTGCGTATAATCACAAGCACGCCGAGATGATCGTAAATGAATTTAAAAAACTTTATCCTCATCTTCCTCCAAATGCCTGTCAGCTCGTAGATTACTCGGTTAACTACGCAGAAGATCTGGTTATTAAATTTGATACTGACGATGAATTTAGGGTAGCAGTTTCCGTCGACATGCTCGATACTGGTATCGATGTTCCATCCGTATTAAACCTCATGTTTTTTAAGCCAGTTCGTTCAAAAATTAAGTTTATTCAGATGATCGGACGCGGTACACGCTTGTGTTCTGATTTATTTGGTCCTGGTAATGATAAGAAAAAGTTTCTTATTTTTGATTATTGTGATAATTTCGAGTATTTTCAGGTCGATCATAATGAGATTGTAAGTGGTAGTGATAAGATTTCTTTGTCACAAAGGATTTTTATATTGCGTACAGAAATTGCTTATAGCCTTCAAGATTTCGAGAGTCAAGAAGACGAATTCTTAAGTAATTATCGCGATAAGACCGTAAGGATTTTATCCGATAATATTAGAGACCTAAAAAATAGTACAAATCGTGTATCTGTTCGCCAGAATTTAAAGTACGTTGATAAATATAATAGTGATAAAGCATGGATGGCGTTAACTCCAGTAAGTATTCATGAATTAAAATCCTTTGTCGCTCCGCTAATTGAAGGTGGCTCTGATTCTGATTTTAAGGCACTATCCTTTGATATTAGGATGATGCGAATCCAGAGGGCTATCCTAAAAAAATCCCCCGCATATGCAACATCTGACATTAAGAAGGTTCGTGAAATTGCACAATATCTCCTTCAAAATAAAATGACTATACCGCAAGTCGAAGCAAAAAAAGATGATCTAAAAGATCTCTATGCAGAGTCGAGTTGGACTGAGCCGCGAATTAAAAATTTAGAAAGGCTACGTAATTCAATTCGCGAACTTATCAAATATATTACTGGCGATGAGCTTAGATTAATTGATGTCGATGTATCTGATGAACTTATCGATCCAGAGTTCCAACCAGATGGGACCGTTATGGATATTCGTACATACAAGGAGCGAGTGATTGACTATCTCAGCAGAAATGGCGATGATGTTACTATTGAAAAAATTCGTAACCTTGAAAAATTAGATCAGAAAGATGCCGATAAACTTAAGCAACTTCTTTGGTTCGATCTTGGGTCTGAAGATGAATATAATGAGAATGCAAATGGTAAAAATCTAGCTGCATTCGTGCGCAGTTTGATTGGTATTGATCAGGAGGCGGTAAATGAAAAGTTTAGTGAATATCTTAATATGCATAAGCTTAATTCAAAGCAGCAAGAATTTATTAATGTTATAGTTAAATACGTACAGAAGAATGGTGATATTGAGTTATCTGATTTGTTAGAGTATGATCCATTCAAATCTATTGATTGGACTGAATTGTTTGGTGGTAATGTTGATCCGATTAAGTATGCGGTCTCAGTACTCCATGACGCAATTACCGCCTAAAACAAAAGATAACCCCACATCCGTGAGGTTATTTAAATAATTTCAAACTGGTGAGCCGGGTGGGACTCGAACCCACGACACCAAGCTTAAGAGGCTCGTGCTCTAACCAGCTGAGCTACCGGCCCGACTCATTCGTTATTTTATCATTTTTTGCGCAATTCGTCCAGTAGGAAAATAAAATTTTACCCTACTATCTTCGTGTTAGGCTCAGGAGGGTTCACTTGGGGCTTGCGGATCTCGACGCATTGTACAAAAAGTGTTAATTTTGGGCCCCTCTTCATTTTTCCCCCAAATTGTACTATAATAGCCTCACTGCGAATTGTAGCATAATTTTTCTATACGTTCGTAGATGGAACATTTACATTTTTCAAAGGAGGGAAACATGGATCAGGGAATTACCTTAATGGCCGGATCACTTTGTAACACACTGGAGTACGTGGAGAAAATTTCTCACGAACACAAGAACGTACTGAAAAGCATCGAACTTTATATCAACGACTTCAATGTTAATCGCGAAAAAATAAATGATATAACAGATGCCCGCTGGAAGAAAATTATTGAAAATCAGAGGAAGAAAGCCGCAGCTAATGGTCAGAAAACTATTCTCGACCAAGATCAGCTCTTCCGCCTGTCCAATCAAATCGTAAGTGACATTAGTTACATCACGCTCACGACCGAGTCCTGCCAGTTTTTCAAACGCCGCTGGATTGACACCGGTAATATTCGCAGGCTGAAGGACGTGATCGATTGTTACAGCAAGAGTTGGAAGCGCTTTAACGGCATCTATTCGAACATCGACTGCTTGATTCGTCAACCGATGTTTCTGAAATATGTTAGAAGCACCGAAGAGCGCCGCCAGGAATTCTGGGGTCTGGTTAATGAATTTTGTAATCAGATTGAGAAAATCGACCATGTTTTGGTGGAAGCTTTCCAGAACGACCTCAAGAATAAGCGCATGCTGCTTGCCGAGCAAAGATATCAAGAATTTTTAAATTATGAAACCGATGGTAGCCTTATCGAGGATGCCGAAGAATTACAGGCTCAAGAGCTTGAAAATGAACAACTTTTCTCTGGCTGCAAAATTAAATATATCCCGTTAGGACATATCGCAGCCGCCTTCAAGGAAGTTTCTAAGCTTCCGGATCTTACTTCAAATTCTAACCTTAAGCAATTAACCAATTTACTAATTGCCCTTTGAAAAAACATGATACGCCGAGAATTTCTCGGCGTATTTTTTATTCTATGATAAAATTAAAGAGAGGGAAACCTCACTTGCACCCGTACCACCTACGGCGGTTCGGATGCTACGTTCGTCAAAAGAAAGAATAAATTCTTTCTTTCTCCTCACTTGCACCCGTAGCTCAGTGGATTAGAGCATCTGTCTTCGGAACAGAGGGTCGAGGGTTCGAATCCCCCCGGGTGTACCAAATTAAATCGAGCCAGTCGGCTCTATTTTTATTGAATCGATAAAAATCAAGAGTCGTCCGGCTCTTTTTTATTTCCACTCCACCCCGAAAATCTAGGTTATAATGAAAGTAATGAATGAAGAAAAACAAAATTTCGCTGATTATGTTTCGCAGATTAGCGACGCTGAACTAGAATCCGATTACGCCATACAGAGTAACGATACGCAACTAGACTCAGATTGCGCCTCACAAATCAGAAATTCTAAAGTACTTTATGATTCAGATTACGATGATTCCACTTTTGACCCAAATCCCGCTGCGCCCGCCGCTGTCTGCAATCTTGACGATCGCGGTCTCAATAGCTGCAATCTTGATGATGGCGAGCTCGCTTGTGGTGATGATTTTGCCTATAATGGTGAAACCATCCAAGGTGGACCCTGTCAGGATCTCATAGAATATTTTAGCGACAAGCCCTATCTAGATTAATGTGGTTTTTGATTAAGTCTTAATAAGTTTATTTTTTAAACCCCAGACAATCTCCCCTTATTTAGCTCGCTACGTTTTTATCCCGTACCAGCCAGAAAAAATAACCTCATCAGAGGTTATTTTCTTATTTGTTGCGCTTGCGCT
>JABZKE010000042.1 GCA_015257445.1 Nanosynbacter sp.
GAATAAACAACCCGTTAAGCTGGTTTCTCCAGGCGAAAAACTACGTCAACCGATGAAGCGTGAAGCTACGCCGATGAAACAATATTTAACGAGTCGTGATGAAAAAAATTTTGCTAATAATAGAGAGAAAAAGCTTCCAATAGGTGGGATATCCAACCTAAAAAACGAGACTAAATTACGCGAGAAGAATACCCCAAAACCAACAGAAAATGCTACAATAAAAGTACAAAGCAATAATGTTAATTTAGTTACAGAATCCAAGGAAATGAATAAAACTTCGGCAAAAAATAGCAAGGATAAACCAAAGGCACCAAAAAAATCACCTTTTATGAAGAGTGACCGTAAGATGAATGTCTACTCTAGCTTGGTTTACAAAAATAAAATGAAGCAGGAAGCTAAGGCAAGACGCGAAGCAGAAGAATTAGCCAAACTGCCAAAAGAACCAGTGAAGCGCTTCTTTGCCAAGCTCGCACCAAAACGCGTCATGCATAACCTTTTTTCGAAGAAGGGTTTGTTTATGCTTTTGAAGCTTGGGGCAGCCATGTTCCTCATTGCAATCATTGCGATTGGTGGTTTATTCCTCTATTTCAAGAAGGACCTAGATGAGATTCGCCTTGATCAAATGAAAGTAACCGGTACAGTAAACACCTATTTGGACCGCAATGGACAGACTCTTTGGGAAGATAAGGGTGACGGTGATTATCGCTTGGTTGTGGAAGGGGATAATATTTCTACTTATATGCGTCAGGCGACAGTAGCGATCGAGGACCGTGACTTTTATAATCACCCTGGCGTAAACTTCTCAGCCTTGATCCGTGCGGCACTCTCAACCGTCACTGGCCGCGGCGTACAAGGTGGTTCGACTTTGACTCAGCAGCTAATTAAGCAGGTTTATTTCGCAGACGAAGCCGGCAACCGTACAGTATCTGGTTTACCTCGTAAAATTAAGGAAATGATTTTGGCGCTCGAAGTCGAGAAAATGTACTCCAAAGAGCAAATTATTACCATGTACCTCAACGAATCGCCTTATGGTGGTCGTCGTAACGGGGTAGAAAGTGCGGCGCAGGCCTATTTCAAGAAATCAGCCAAAGATTTAACCCTCGGTGAATCAGCATTACTCGCTTCAATTCCAAATAACCCGACTTTACTTAGCCCATATAATACTGCTTACAACAAATCTCTGATTGAACGCCAACACAAAACTTTGGATGTGATGGTAAAGATGGGATATATTACTGAAGATCAAGCTAAGGCGGCCAAAGAAGAAAAAGTTCTTGAGTCAATCCAGCCAGAGTCCAGCCGTTATACTGATATCAAGGCTCCTCATTTCGTGCTGGAAGTGAAGCGCCAACTAGAGGAAAAATATGGCGTGAAGACGATGCGCGCAGGTGGTTTTACAATCAAGACCAGCCTAGATCTGAAGGCTCAAGAATATGCGGAAAAGGCAGTAGCTAACGGTTCTGCATTAATGTACCAGAATGGTAGTGACAATATTTCCCTCTCTTCTGTCGATGTGGAAACCGGACAAGTGATTGCAATGGTAGGTTCTGCTGACTGGAACAAGCCGGTATACGGCGAAGTAAACGCTTCCACTTCACTACTCGAACCAGGTTCTTCAATTAAGCCAATTTTGGACTACGCTCCACTCTTCAAACAGCGTGAAGGAGCGAACTATGGTGCTGGCTCGATTTTGAAAGATGAAAATATCGATAATTTCTATTGTGCTGGCTTTACTGGTAACTGTAAACTTCGTAACTACACGGGCGCCTTCTATGGCAATACTTCCATCCGTAAAGCCTTAGCTAACTCTTTAAATATTCCAGCCGTTAAGGCACTTTATATCAATGGTATCGAAGATAGCATTAAGACTGCACATGATTTAGGTGACATATCATATTGTACGGATACTTCTGGTGGCCTCTCGATCGCGATTGGTTCGGGTTGTACCGTTAAACTGATTGAGCACGCGAATACTTATGCTTCCCTGGCTCGTGGTGGTGTATATAAACCACTTTCATACATCCTAGAAATCAAAAACGGTTCAGGTGATGTACTCGAAAAATGGGAAGATACCTCTGGTAATCGTGTACTTGATTCTCAGGCCGCTTACATGATTTCCGATATTCTCAGTGACACCTCTGCTCGTTCAATGGTCTTCGGAAGTTTAGGTGCGTCATTCGGTTTTGTGGTGCCTGGAGTTTGGACTGCTACCAAAACTGGTACAACCACTACCAATGATTCGACCGTAACGAAAGATTCTCTTATTGCCTCTTATTCACCAGTGGTGGCAACAGTGGTCTGGAATGGTAACCACGATGGTCGCGGTTTAACGAACTCTTCAAACACAATCGTGCGTCGCGTAGCCAATGATTACATGGAACCCGTACACAAAGATGTTTATGCTAATGCCGGTAAGTGGAAATCTGGAGATAAGATCCAAAAACCAGCTGGAATTCAAACCCTAACCGTAAGTGGAATTACTGATATTTTCCCAAGTTGGTTCAATAATAAGACCTCGGGTGCTCAGACTGAAAAAATGAAGTTTAACCGCATCAACAAACACAAAGCTTCTGATTGTACTGACCCAAGCTTAATCGAAGAAGTAGATATCAGTTTCACCATTGATCCAATTTCGAAAAATAAGAGCTTTGCCAAATCTGCTGACGGCTATGACCCATTCACCACAGATGACTGTTCCTATCGTGCACCTACGGTAAGGATTAAAAATAGTACGATTAACAGTGGCTCGGTACTGAAGTTTGAAGCAAAAGCAGGTTCTGAACAATTAGACAGCTACACGGTCTCCGTAGATGGCACAGTAGTAGCTTCTGGAACCGCCCAAGCTGGCGACAATACTACAACTTATACGATGACCGGAAGTGAAACTTCTATCGTAGTAACATTAAAAGATCGCGCTGGTAGCACCGTTACTAATAAATTAGGCTCGTAAACTGAGTTTAAAGCTTAATGAATTCTAGCTCCATTTATTATGGAGCTAGAACCTTTAGGCAGAAAATTATGAAATTTTTGGATAGTAAAAATTACATAAGATTTTTTGGTATTATTTCTTAATCGGTGATACAATAGCTTCGGATACCGAGGGGGATGTGCTTAGATATTTTTTAACATAATAAGAAAGGTTTTATGGAAATTATTTCTTTAATCATTCATGGCCTCATCTTAATTGAAACTAGCTTTCTTGCCTACCGTTCTTTCAAGAAGAGCTTTAATTATTTTGGCCAAAAACGAAAAATTTATGTCGACTCATCGGCTTTGATGGATGGACGCGTATTAAAAGTGGCACAGACTGGATTCTTAGGTGGGATTTTAATTATTCCGCGCAGTGTAATTCATGAGATGCAGTTATTAGACGATGGGAAAGATAGCGAAAAACGCACGCGAGCGAGATTTGGACTGGATGTAGTCTCAGAACTTGAACGTATTCCTTCGACGGATGTAGTAATTCTGAAGGACGAGCTGGATCGTACACCAGTAGACGAGAGACTTTTGCAGCTAGCCGAAGAAAATCACGGCTCGATTATGACGATTGATTACAATCTTGGCAAAGTAGCTTCGACGATGAATATTGATGTTCTCAACATTAATGAGCTTGTAGTGGAACTACGCTCTGAATATCTACCAGGTGAATGCTTTACTTTGAAGATTACTAGTACCGGTAGTAATCCAAAGCAAGGTGTGGGTTATCTTCCAGACGGCATGATGGTGGTAGTCGATAATGCCAGCGATAAAATTGGTGAGTCAGTGGATGTGATGTTCGAAAAATTCCTGCAGACTAATTCTGGCCGTATGATGTTCGCTAAATTAGCACCTGAAAAACAAAAGCGGATGCGTAAGCCATTTCTAAAAAAGAAGTCTTAAGAAAATAGCCCCTGGGTGGGCTATTTTTAGTGATTCGATAGTTACTACAAATAATTAATGTAATTCTTGTGGGTTATTCTTGATCTTCACCATGCTCTAGGGCATAGGCCATACGCTGATCAATTTCGGATTGATATTTATCGAGAAGACTGGTGGCTTTTTCGGATTTAGCGACATCGAGCATCAGATGGAAGCGAGAGGTTTTATTCATAGCCAACATAGCAAATGGTGTGACTGTACTTCCCTGTTCTTCGTAACCATGAGCGAAGATGCGTTTCGGATTAGTGTAGTTAGCTAAAATATTTTTTAAATCATGTGGGTAGCCATGAAAGTTCGCAATAATTTTCGCACTGGAACCAAACATCTGATTAAATTCTGATTTCGGAAGCGCCTGGTCAGCAAAACCAATACCGGCGTAAGTGAGGGCAGAAATATAGGCGAGACCAATCTTGAGCTTTGGCAAATCCTGCTGAAGCTGCTTCACCGCCTGATAGGATTCATAAAAACTAATATCGCCAGCCGCGACAAAAACATAATCATACTCTGGAATTTCAGAGATATCAATAACCTGAAGCGAACCATTTAACTTGGTAGTATCAAAGAAACAGATGCCTTGCTTGAAACAAAGTTCGGATTGTTTTTCGTTCAAAAAAACTGGCTGGTCGGTCTTATTTAAAGTAACTAAATTAACTTGATTTGGGCGTTCGAAAAGATAGTTAAAACACGGTTTTACACTTTCCGCATCGAGTGGAAAGAGACAAGAAACATGACGGCCTGGACGAGCTAGAAGGGCGGAAAGTAAAATTGGTGATTGGTGAGAAAAACCATTATGATCCTGACGCCAACAGGTGCTAGTACTAAGTAGATTGGCGGACGGATAGTCTTTTTGCCATGATACGGTTTCGGCTTGTTCGAGAAATTTCAGATGTTGAACAATCTGAGAAAGAATGATCGAAAAAAAGGCTTCGTAGCTAGTCATCAAAGCATCTTTTCCAGTCATCAAGTGGCCGACCATGGTAGAAAAAAGTACATTTTCTGAAAGAAGCTCGATAATGCGGCCAGTGGCAGACTCTGGCATGTCCCATTTTTCGATAGCCAGGTCGCCCCAGGCGCGAGTAGTCTGGCTGTAAACAGCATCGATTTTATTACTGGTGGTTTCATCAGGAGAAAAGAGGTAAAAATCTGGGTCACTTTGCATTTTCTCAGAAAGCAAGGCCCCAAAAGCCTTGGCGGGAGATTTAGTTTTCATGAATTA
>JABZKE010000043.1 GCA_015257445.1 Nanosynbacter sp.
CTTAAATTTTCCGGCACCGCCATCGCGAGATTCCCCACAAACAAATGCGCCCCGTTCGAATTCTTCACCGAAGTCACGTCGATATAAGCCCGCGCGATCTGCACCCCTTCACTCAGAAGATAATGCAAATTCTTAATTTCCTTCGTATCGCCCGAATAATATACCAGACCATCTTTTGTGGTAAAAATCAGACCGAAACTCATCAGCTCCGCGCAATGCCAAGTTTTCACATAACGTACTCCTGAAAAACTTTTAAATTTTTCGTCATACTGCGTATCTTGCACCAAATCATACATCTCTTCTGTACAACCAAAACCCTGCAAAATCTGCTCAATCGTTTTTACGTATTCATCATTATCCGGCAAAATAATTTTCAGCGGTCGATGCAATACAAGATACAAATAAGTCACCAGACTCCCCAGGCTTCCAATATGGTCCGAATGCGTATGGGTAATCATCAGATTCACTGCTCTCACTCTGCCAAGCAAACTCTTTTGCTTCAGCTTCGCGAACACATCCTCACCACAGTCAATCAAGAATAACTGATCATCATCAATGAAATACGCTGCCGTATTCCCCTCCTTCACATTAAACGCCGAGCCTCTGCCCAAAAATTTTAGTTCCATATCCCCCCTCCTTCGAATTTTCTAAAGTTTAAAGTACTCGTAATCTTAACTTACGCTTATAGATTATTGTAATCAAATTTACTAAAAAGTCCACCCCTGTTTCCAGAGGTGGATTCTTAATTAGCCTCACTTAAGATTCTTGGCGATCGATTTTAATTAATTCTTTAACCTTCCCCGAATCTCGAATTTCCTTCATTTGTCTATCAAATTCCGTGAACGAAATTTTAATCGAAGTGTAATTCACTGTCGAATCAGTTTTCGCCACCAACTTCACGAAATAGAAACCATCTCCCGAGCTTGAAACAAATTTATCCGAAATTTCCCCCGTATTTAGACTCATCGCCTTCAGTGACCTGCCACCATCCACGTTCATCTTATCGACTAGCCCACCGGTCTCTTCATAAAGCACCTTATCGCCCAGCTCTTCCGAAATCGCCTTCAAATCTTTTCCAGATTTAATCAAAGATTCCACCTGCGCCGCAAGCTGCACCGCATTCGTATCAATTGCCTGCGAAACTTTTTCCTTCACCAGTGAAAGATAAATCATTCGACGATATTCTTTCATCGTCAAACCAAAATTATCTTCCAAAATCTTCTTGAATCCTTCTTCACTGCGTTCCACACCACCAATTTTTCGGTGCTCCAAAATCGTTTCATCCACCTCTTTATCCGTCACCGTCAAATCATTTTCTTTCGCCAATTTCAGAGCCCAAGCATAATTCTCTGCCTCATCCAGCGCCAAGCGCTTATAATGCTGCTCCATAAAATCATTATCTTTCGCATTGTCTAATTTACCCTGTTGTTTTTCGATCGGT
This sequence comes from Nanosynbacter sp., assembly GCA_015257445.1. Classification (GTDB taxonomy): domain Bacteria; phylum Patescibacteriota; class Saccharimonadia; order Saccharimonadales; family Saccharimonadaceae; genus Nanosyncoccus. The sequence continues at coordinate 1,442 of JABZKE010000043.1, forward strand.
GTAATCGTACTACGATAAATCAAAAGATAATCCGAATAACGCACATCCGCGCCGTTTACATTAGCCACCGATACTGGCAAAAGTTGGGTCAAACGATAAAGAATCGGATTCGTACTCTGCCATTTATAAAGCATAAAATAACCCGCCCCCGAAGCCAAAACCACCGCCATCACTGATAAAATAATCGTCACCGTCACCACGCGATATTTCGCATATTGCATTGGATATTTGAACTTACGCCCCTTCGATAACACTTCTTCGCGACGCTCTTCGACTTTTTCTAACTCTGTCTTATTCTTGAATTCTTCAATCTTTTTCTGCTCGCGCTTTTGCTTCATTTTCGCCACGATTGAAAGTCTCTTCTCTTTTACGGCGTCGGTTTCATTTGTCATAGTTTTATCCACTTCGTTTTCTAATTTCGCTTTGCTCATTTCCTATTTCTCGTTAATTAGATTTTGTAAATCGTTATAAATTTTTTCTGAATTTTTCACCATCGATATCACTAAATCCCCCACCGCCGTTTGAATTACAATCGTACCATACCCCATTAATCCTGCCCGAATGCCACTCACGCCATAAGAAATGCTCTGGATTTTATCTAACCCTAAGTCTACCACCGATTTCTTAAACAAACCTCGTTGTGAAATCTGACGAATGCGCTGATTGGTCACAATATAAATTGAAAAATACCATAACATGTAAGAATATAGAAAACCTAAAACCCCCACCAAAATCAGTGCCAAGAAGGTCTCAAAAATCATCATATTATTTGGCCAAAGTAGGGTCAATCCCACCCCAATCATAATCATCAAAATTAAAAATATCACACCGGACTTTGCCGTCAAAAAATGGCGTCGGAACACAAACTGCACCTCTTCGCCTTCTCTCTGACCATCAAAAATCATTTTTCTCATACGTATTTGGTGACCCGGGCGGGAGTCGAACTCGCAACCTTCTCCTTAGGACGGAGCCGCTCTATCCATTGAGCTACCAGGCCATACCTAAATTATACCATATTCGATTCTATCGTTCTTTTTAACAGATATAAGTTCTAGTTAGATCTTTTTGGTAAAGTATCCTGGTCTTCCATTATCCGGATCATCAATTCTTAGCCAAGTTTTATCAGCATCTCTCGGATTAGCCAAGAAAGAACCTTTGCCTCCCCTTAATTTTTTCCGCTCATCAAATGGATGATTTGCGCTAATCAAATTAGATATATCAAAATCATTATTAACGTATATTTTTTCTAACATATCTTCGATACCCATATATTTCGCAAACATTCTATTCATATTTTTTACGTTTTTAGTATTAAATTTCGAAATATCCAATTCAATCAAATAATGCATATTATCAAACATTTCTTCCATATTTGTTACTTTTTCTGTATTAAAGTTCGATAAATTTAGATATTTTATTTTTCGACTAAACCTGAACATCTGTTCCATATCAGTCACCTTACTCGTATCAAAACTAGATAAATTAACCTCTTCAAGCTCATAACATTGAGCAAACATATGCGATACATTAGTTACATAACTAGAATCAAAATCTGACAGATCAAGACTTTTTAATTTAGAAAAATTGAAAAACATTCCCCAAATATTATCTGGCATATAGATCTTTTTTTGTTCGGTGTAATAAAATATAGTATCTTCATTAGCATCATACCAGGCCTTTATTTCATAATCCGATGAGCCTGTTTCTATATTAGTAATATCCACCACATTACTAGGAATACTTTCTACTCTTTTTATATACTTAGTATCATATTGACCACGACTTGGAGATAATGATTTAAAACCGTCTCTAGATATTTCCGTCTTTTTATCATAAGGATTTGAAATTACCGAATAGACTAATTTATTCGAATATTTTCCAGCTTCTAGGTTATTATTTATTTTTACGGCAATTCTTGTTATATAATTATCTCCAGTTTCCCAGTATTTAAAGTCATCGTTTCTTCCACCAATAACATTCGGAGCAGACAATTTTGGTATTGGATTATAATTGTACGTTTCACTAAATTTTACAGAATAAGCCCATGTATTATCTGGAAGTGCATATAAGCTAGTCAATGAATCTATTGAGCTAATTTTACTTGAACTATTTTGGTCTTCATTTACTAATGCAGTTTCTTCAGAATCTGTACTAAGTAGTACTTTATAGCCAGCCTTCACCTTTCCACTGACTGTAAGCCTAATATTCTCTACCCCAGTCTTATTATAACTATTCAAAATAAAATTACTCGTCATTTCCACTTCTGTTTTTTGCAAAGAAGCAGAAAGTGTCGGCACATATGCAGCCGACACTCTTTCTCCACCAAACCCCACAAATCCCAAATTCGCTAAGAAAAGAAATGCAAGAAAACCAGCAAAATTTTTCATATTCTTTTTATAAATATCAAAAATCGCACTTTTTCCCATTCCCATATAGCTTATATCTTATCATAAACGAATTAAAATACCAAAAATCAAATAAATCGCTATCCCCTCAAAACTTCCACTGCCTTCGCCACCAAAAACGCCATCACATTAAAAATTACGATCGTCGCGCCGGTCGGCGTCGCCACAAAATAAGAAAAGATAATCCCCATTACCATACAAAATACCGAAACTACCACCGAGGTAAAAACCACCGCCTTAAAACTTTTCACCACCTGCATCGCCGTCACCGTCGGGAAAATAATTAAACTCGAAATCAGAAGCGCCCCCACTAGTCGCATTCCCAGCACCACTACCACTGCACACAAAATCGCAAAAATTGTATTTAGCCGCTCGGTCTTCAGCCCAATCGATTTGGCAAAATTCTCATCAAACGTCATCGCGAAAATATCATGATATTTCACAATAAAGAATAAAATCACCACGAGCGAAAAAATCACTCCCGCTACCACATCGAAATCATCTAGTGCCAGAATACTGCCAAATAAATAATTATTAATATCCGTATTCACCCCCTTTACCACTGATATCACCAAAGTTCCCACCGCCAATGCCCCCGCCGAAAGCATCGCAATTAAAGCATCCGCATCCACCTTACTTTTCTGGTTCACCTGCAAAATCAAAATCGCCGCCAAAATCACTATTGGTAACGCAAACTGTAGTGGCATCACGCCAATCACCGTCGCAATCGCAAAGGCGCCGAATCCCACATGTGAAAGCCCATCACCAATCATCGCCTTTCGCCTCAAAACCAAAGATACCCCGATCAGTCCTGCCGTCACCGCCAGCACTACCCCCACCACCAAAGCCTTCACCATAAATTGGTATTGCCACATTTCCAGAAACTTTTCCAAAAATCCGTTCATCGCCACCTCCTATTTCCCCTCACCTTCGTTATGGTCATGACAATGAATCCTTTTCACGTATTCTTCCGTAGTTTCCATCGTCACCGCCCCGTCCGCTAGCGCCAAAATTTTATTCCCCACCAAATTCTGATGATCAAGGTCGTGCGTAATCATCACCACCGTGATTCCCTGCGCATTTAATTTCAAAAGTTCTGCGTATAATTCCTTCTTCGATTTCGAATCTAAATTATTCCCCGGTTCATCCAAAATTAATAATTTCTTCGTCGCTACCACCGCCCGCGCCAACCAAATTTTCTGTTTTTGTCCACCCGAAAGCTCCGCAAAATGTTTCTTCAACAATTTTTTCATACCAAATT
>JABZKE010000044.1 GCA_015257445.1 Nanosynbacter sp.
AATCTAAGCTATATGGAGACTAGAATGATTTTTCACTGCCTAGATGAAAGAGAATCTGAAAGATTAATATCTTCACCCGATGCGGTAAATCTCAAACAAGGTGAACTTCTATATATGAACAGAGGCATGAATGAGCCAGTTTTCTGTAGTTTTGAGAATTTTACCGATAAAGACGTTAAAGAGCTAATCAAATCTAATAATCTGGTTAATCTTGGCGAAGAATAGTATGCAAGATCCATACAGTCTTGAGGTCCATTATGGGATATCCAGACGATCTGAAAGTTTTATCCTGCATGACATTATTCAACGTTGCAGATCCTTAGTAAGTTGTTTATGGAAAAAATGTTATAATAAGAGATATGAAGACGGCGGACTATCTTGGAAAAATAGTTACAGTTAAAATTTATCGCCCAATGGGTAGCAAGCATCCAAAACACGGCTTTATTTATCCAGTTAATTATGGTTTTGTCCCGAATACAAAATCTTCTGATGGCGAAAAGCTAGGCGTGTATCTTTTAGGAGTTTTTGAGCCAGTAGAAGAATATACTGGCAGATGTATTGCATACGTTAGAAGACTTTACGGCGATGATGATAAATTGATTGTTGTCCCTAAAGATAAAAACTATTACCTCGATCAAATCGATTCACTCATTGAATTCCAAGAACGATTCTTTAGCTATAAGATAAAATATAATTCTGATGCCTTATACAACATTGGACTACCTCACTCATATATGTTAGAAAAAATAATCGAAGATATGATTGAAGTAGATGCGTTTAGTATTTCTCGTATTCAGGTTAAATTCTCGATGGGCCACGGTTTTGTAGCAAGAGTACAAAATTTATTTGATGCACTAGGGATTATTGGGCCACAAAATGGCAATAAAGCTCGTGAGCTATTAATAAAGGATCGTGACGAAATATTGCAAAAGATAGATAGTTTTATGAATGAAAAAATTTTTTAATGCTAATAATTAGCTTTAAATATAATAATAGCTGCCTAGTATGCTTCGCATACAGGCGTCTGATTCGTCGAAATAAAAAAGTATCGCTACGCTCCTTATTTTAATTTTTAAAACTTAAAATTATAGAATAAATTCTAAATTTTAAGCCTTAAAAATAAAAATAGAGTTCTTCGAACTAGATATTTCTCTCATGGAGCACGCCTGGCTTCGCGGCTACTCCATTCGTCGAAAATAAAAAATAAACCCCTGCGGGTTTTATTTTGTTATTTTCTCCTCATGGAGCCGCCTTCGAGATTTGAACTCGAGACCCCTTCCTTACCATGGAAGTGCTCTACCACTGAGCTAAGGCGGCGGGTCATGTATAAACATGATTGGTGCTGGAGGTAGGACTCGAACCTACGAAGGTGTAACCCGAGAGATTTACAGTCTCTTGTCATTGCCGCTAGACTACTCCAGCTTTTAAAATTCATCTACCTGCTGGCGTGAGCCAAGCCCAGACAGATAGGAATATTATAGCAAGGTGAGGGAGATTTTTCAACAGGTTTCTGGAAATAAAAGATATGGAAAAATTTCATGGAGCCTAGAAGTGCATTCGTGGAATATGGGTTTATTTTTTAGAAATAAGAAATGAGCACTTTTGGATGCCCTAATTTTTTAGGAATAAAAAGGAGCGCTTGTGGGCGCCCCATTTTTGCGCAAAGTTTGCGCAATTTTTGCAATTTTTAGGTTTTGAATTAGGTATTCAGGTTTAGCTTTTGTTTGAAATTGGGTATGAGTTTAAGTTATCAGTCGAGTTATTTTTTGCCTAATTTCAATCAAGTTTAGCTATTTTGGGACCGTGGTGGTGATAGAAAGAAATAATTTTCTCATCCTCCGGAATTTCTACCTCGATTGTTATCGGCCGAAAGGTACGACGGAAACCACACAAATCATAATAAGCCTTCAGAAGATTAGAAGTGTTTCTAGTGTCTCCGTGGGGATTACTGGTCATCGCGAAATGGGCGCCAGTAAAAGTTTTACGAACTACTTCGTTATCTAGCAAATAATCTTTTTCAGAGAGGATTAGATTTCTGGGTAACCTGTCATCGCCGAGGTCTCTAGTGTTGTTACGGAGAGCCAGATATTGGTCAACTAATAACGCCAGAGAGCTACTGCTTTTTTCCAGATCGAAGTTCGGAATGATTGGAATAAAGCCAAGCCAGCCTAAAAGAAATCTTGACGCGAGTAGAAGTGGCCCGCCATATTTGAGCAGTGTATGAAGCGGCTCTTTAAGGAAAAACCCATAGGTGCAAGGATTCAGGCTAAAGGTTGCATCGAAATTGTTTTCCATTTTGTGAATGACGATGTCGCCTATACTAATGGAATGACCAATTGTGGTGCGGCTGAGACGTTTAAATTCCTTGTTGCGTCGAACGACAGCCTTTCTCATGGCTGTAACGTAGGTCGGCACATCAAAGCCAAAATTGCTGTAGCATAATGCATAAACTCCGTCACCATCATGCAAGTGATCTAAAATATAGTTAAATGCACTAATGGAGGAATTTTGTACTCCGCAGATTTGGAAAAAATCTGCTTTGCCATTGGCTTTGCCATGACGTACCGTGCGAACACGAGTGGTGGCAGAAATCAGAGCCTTACGCAGAATAGCTGCGCTGACTGAATTGATTACCATAAAAACGATAATCCACTGCCATGTTTTCGGTAGTTCTGTGAAACCTAAAATTGCAAGTGTTTGATAAAAAAATGTACTCATTTTTGACCCCCTTTTTTGTGAACATGCAACAAAAATCAAAATGTATCAGAGATATATTACCACATTTTAATGGTTATGTCAATCTGTCGTAATAGCTCAGGACCTTTGCAACAAAAAGGCAATAAGTATTGCCAATAAAAAATAGGTTGATATTGTTATTATGCTAATATTGATAAATTTTTAAAAAAATATAGAATATAGTTAGATAGGTTACTTTTACCCTACGCACATTAAGAAGGAGGTACGTAATGGATGATTCGATGGATATTGCACTACAATCACTACAATATTTGACACTCGGTCTTATCCCAGGGCTTTATGGTGAGGATGATTTTCTACCTCTGCGATTTTCTGGACTGGAAATTACCGAGGAAGGCGGAAGTGAGTCACACGAAAGCGAGTCACGAAAAAGAAAACGTGATTACGAAGACATCAAAAGAAGATTCTACCACGAAAGTAACCGGACCGAGTAAGGATGCTACACCTGAAGTATTAGAAGCAAGACAGGCGGCCAGAAATGATTATGGACTAGCCCCACTGAAGGATTCTGACCCAAGTAGGTCACACCCGGGAACATTCCAAATGGTTTCTGATTTCAATATCAGAGAAGTGGAAGACCTGAGAGATGAATATACCGACCTATATCAAGGACGGTACCGATGCCCTGGTTTGGGCACGAGTCTAATCCTAATCGCGATGATTTATTTAAAGATCTCGATGCAAATGCCATCGTAAGTCACAACTAATCTCCAAAAAAGAGCCTCGCAGAAATGCGGGGCTTTTTGCATTCGGATACACATGATTAGCTTCGCTTTGAATTGACTGTTCTTTGCTATTTTTAGTGACTGTTTTATTACTGCCCTCCCCCTATAAGCATAAATATAAAAGTAATAACTTCAATATAGAAACTACCCGTAATAGCTCAGGGCTTTTGAATAAAAAAGTAATAAGTCTTGATAAAATAATTAGATTGATCCATTTTTAATTCGATAGCCATGCTAAAATAAAACAAATAGTACACGATAAAGTGATGCAACTTGTCGGAATTTCCGACAAGTTTAAATTGAAAGTAGGCATGAGCCTGCGATGTGAATAAAAAATAGGATTAATACTATGGTTGATGGTGTAGTTGGTTACAATATTATTTATGAGGATTATGGAAATATTTTTCTTGATGATTTTATAGGTAGTTGGCCGGGAGAGGCTTCCCGTGGGATTATACAATTCCCTGACGGCGATATCTTAGTTTTCTTTAAAGAGCGGATCGGCCAATACAAGCTACCTGGGGGTGGTAAGGAAAATGATGAAACTCCAGAGCAGACTTTTATGCGTGAAGCTTATGAGGAAACTGGTTATATGGTAAAAAATATACGCAAGATTGGAGTTGTAAGGGATCAGACACAGATTTCGCATATCTTTATAGCGGAGCCATATGGAGAGGCGCAAGAAATCCACCCAGATGAGGATGAAATTAAATTTGGTGTCAAATGTTTAAAGATGAACCCAGTGGATGTCTTAAAAAATATGAAAAAGTTTATCATTGAACATAAAGATTATTCAGACGAAAATTCATTACTCCAATGTTATTTCACTCAGAGAGATTGTAAAATTTTGGAATACTTCCTAAATCACAACTTGTCAGCGTGAAATAGTTTTCTATATAAAATATTTTATTTTTATGCTCTTCGTGAAATTAGGCCTTTTTGTAGAGCTTGTATTGGTCGGTACTTCCCTGGTTCTTGATGATGGTGTTAATGGCGTCGAGGATTTGTTGGTCGGTTTTGGTATCACCGGAGCTATAGCCGTCGAAGATTTTGTCGCCAATCACCATAAATGGTACGCCGCGCACGTCTTGACCTAGGAATTTACCGAAATTCCTCATAAGGGTTTTATTATCCTTGTCACCCCAGACCTCGAAAGAATAGATATTAACTTTGTTTTTGGTCTCAGTTGGTAGTTTAGAGATGAATTTAGCGAGTGCCTTACAATGTGGGCAGCCGTCACCCCAGAAAATATAAATATTTGGTTTATTACTAGCGAGATCGATGTCGGATTCGTGATTAAAGGCGAATTCAGTTCCTTGGGATTGTTTTAAAGTTGATTGATTGGTATTTTCGGTCTGAGTGGATTCGGCTGATTCATTTAGGCTTGATTCAGCTGTCTTGTCTGAGGAGTTTTTATTCATAAGTGGCATCACAATTACGGCAATGGTTGAAAGAATGGCAAGAGTAGCGAGAACGATCAGGGAGGCGAGCTGGGCGCGTTTTTTGTTAGGGGACTGAGTATTTTGAAGTGTAGAATTTTCCATAGATTTATTATAACTTTTGATGAGAAAAATGTAAAAATTTTATT
>JABZKE010000045.1 GCA_015257445.1 Nanosynbacter sp.
GAAATACACAAGCCGAAAACGCTAATGCTTGTGATATAACCATTGACATTTTCAAGCATTTATAGTATAATCACCTCAGTCTGTAATCTGGCTTAACCGCTTGAATTACCAAGACGTCCATTAAAATCGAATCATCTCAGGCGTAAAATAATTTCACGCCTGTTTATTATAGATGAAGATGCAAACATTTTTTGCCTTGAGAAAATCGGGCACACATGAGGAGGGAATCATATGAATTTTGTGTTTATTGCAGCAGTGATTGTTATTGTAACATTCTTCGGTATTTATGGTGAATGCGCTCGAAAAACCGAGACCAATCAAGAAGTCTCGGCGCTTCGGGAGAACCTTTTAAAGGGTTGTTTAGTAAGTTTAGTTTTACTCTTACTACCAATCTTCGGAAGTTTGCTGTTTCCACAGTTTCAACCACGCCTAGCTACGATAACTTTTATCGTGGAATTGGCAGCGGTTGCGCTGTTTGGTTTCCGTGAACTTCATAAGAGGAATCACCGAATGACGAAACTAGTTTACCTTTTGGTGCAACTCTTTGGAATTGCGCTAGTTTGGTGTCAGCTTTTTAGCTACTATAAGATGGATCAGACAATTTTCAGTAACATGGATTTTGTCTTCGTACCCCTTATGGCATGGCTGGCGACAATTACGATTGTTGTCTACACTTATCTTGACGGTCCTAAGTTAAGGCCCAAAAAGTTAAGTAAAACCGAAGCCGAGAATGTCAAACTGCGCGAGCAGATTGAGCGTTTGCAAAAACAGCTTCAGGTAGACAATGAAAAACAAAGTGGAACCACTGAGCAAAAGTCAGTAACTGAGGATAAAAAGGCTGAGTCAAATCTGCCGAAAAATACTCAGGCTGAGGAAGAATCAACCACCAAGGTTGAGGAGGCTCAGACTACCGCCTCTGCGCCGAAATCTGACGCAGAGGATAAACCTAAGGTTAAGGTGGAAGTTACTAACCCTAGCATGACTGGAGTCCAGCAGCAAAAACTGTCTGAGATTCTTAATCGGCTAGCTAGTGACTCGAGCCCTGAGGCTCAACAGAGAGCAGTCGAAGAGATCGTTAAGAACTATCGAGCTGCTACTGTCAAGGAAGCTCCCGCTCCGGAAGAGAAAACTTCAAGCCAAGAATCAGAGTTCGCTGGCTTTGAAGAAGAATCCGACGAAGAGGAAGAAGAAGGTCTCGATTCTGTTGATGACGGCGACGAAAAATGGGAAGACGACACAATCCTCACGGATTTGTTCGCCAAAATTAACCCAGCTACAATCGCCCTGACCATCGCAATTATCTTCGTGATATACGGGATAATGCGAGTTCTCGCTTAGGAGGATGCCTATGAACGAGGAAATGACACTGGAGATGGTCTGTCAGTTTCTGACGCTTGTGGGATTTATCTTCGGATTAGTCTCGCTGAAAATCGAAATTGACAGCTTGAACACAGAGGCTATCGTGCTTAGTTGCATGATGGTTGTTGTATTTGTTGTTGTATTTTTGACCAGACTCCGCATTTCCCATATCGAGAACGGAGTCTCAAAGAAAAGAGGTAAAAAATGGAAAATATGAGATTTGGTAAGACTGAAAAGACCCTTTCAGTGGTCTTAGTAGTTGCATTGGCGGTATTAGCAGTTGCATTTGGCGTGAAATCTTGTCAAAGAAATCAGGCCGCTGCCGTAGCGGAAACTCTTTCCGCTAAAGACGTAGAAGCAGAGAAGTCTGAGCTAACTTTCGACTTCGACGCTTATGAGTACGCGAAAGCGTACCCAGAGCTTAGTCGTGAGTTCTGCGACAATTCGATGCCGAATAAGGCAGCCGAAAGAGTCGCAGGCGCCGGCTTTAGTGACGCTCTCTCCACTCCTTTTTCCGTGACTCACGGAACCAAGGATGGGGAGAAGTATAGCGAGGAAGAGCTAACCGTCATGACCAAAGAGTTCCGTCAGGAAGTTCTAACGAACCCTGTTTATACTCACGCGGTGCTTACTGCACTTACGAGTATGAACCTAAGTGACGGTACTCCTATCACCCAGGTTAATCCCTGGATGGCTGAGAGGTTGAACGAATATTCCGAATCCATGAAGAATGGTACTGGAAACCAGGATTATCTCATAGAGCGGGATGGCGTACTTTACGCCAACGACCGTCAGGTCAAAGTTGGCGTAGCAACTCTTTGGTTGTTAGATCGGTTCGTTAATCAGAAGGTTCAGCTGGTGACCACCAATCACCACTATCCTTTAAGCTTAACGAATACCGATTCCGCCAAGTTAACTACTTTTACTAAGGCTAATTACGAGTTCACTCGTGATGCCATGGTATTAGCTTATGTTAACAAAGCGGGCACGGAAATTTTCAAGGTTGGAATCAATACTCACGACAAGCGTCCAGAGCTTATTGTGACTAAAAAGATTCCAAAGGAGAAGACGAAGAGCAAGCCAAAACCAAAGGAAACTACTCCAGCTCCCACTGTACCTAGTACAGAACCTACAACAGAGCCGGAGAGTAAGCCGACTCCGAATCCAAAACCACGTCGTCATGGCGGTGGCGGCGGTGGTGGAAATAACCATCATGAGAGTCAGCCCGAGAAGAAACCTTCTCAAGATCCGGTCAACAACGGCGGCGCTAAAATCGGTGGCGGTAACACTACCATCGGTACTGATGCCTTCGAGCCTACGGACCCAGCAGTTCGTACGGACGGCGGTCATGAGAAGCCCGAAAGGGTGAAGCCGGAGACTCCAACTCCAGATCAGAGTCATCAGAATGTGGAAACACAAAAAACTGATGAAATCAAGATGAACTACGAGACGGAGGCTCAGCGCAATGATAATTTCACCAATAACAAAGGTGAGACTATCAACCACGGAGTTGATAATTCTGGAAAATCTCTCCAGAAAGACGACTACGTGGGCTTCGTCAATTCCGACGATGAAGAGCCGAAGTAGAATTCAGCATCTGCGAACATCTATCGCAACTTAATTACCCTGGCGGCTCAGGCCGCCGGGTAATTCATGTTTACTCTTGAGACGATTCGATTTCAGTGGCATAGACGAAAATTAACAATTTGGCTAGAAGAAAAAATTTAGATTCGTGTAGTCAAATCGAAAACAAAATTTTATAACAGGAACAATTTAATTGAAAGGAGCTTTTATGAAAAAAGCATTCAAATTTGCATCCATCGCTGCTACCGTGACTGTTGCTGGTCTTGCTACTGTTGCAACTGTATCTGGTTGGGGTGATAACGCTGGCGGTCGCGCTACTTACACTATCGCTGACATTAACGCTGGTAAACTTGGCGACAAGATCGTCATGAACTCTATCAAGGACGACGGTTCTTCTATCTCCGCTAAGGAAAAAGAAGCCGGTGTTATTATGCCGTTGAACGATGAACGTAGCTTCTTAGGTATTCGCGACGAAGCTACTGGCAACAATGGCAAAAATAACGTTTGGAACATCGGTGATGTTAACGTTGAAGAAGGTAAAACTTACGTAGTTCGTCTTTATGTTCACAACAACAACCCTAAGGGTGTTAACGCTGTAGCTAAAGATGTTACCACTGAAATTTCTTTACCAACTGTCGTTTCCAAGACTGCTCGTATTTCTGGCTTCATTAATGCCTCAAATGCAACTCCATCTCGTTACTGGGATTCTTTGAATCTTAAGAGCGCCGATGGTCGTGCTTTCTACCTTGACTATGTTGAAGGTTCTGCCACCTTTGAAAATAATATTTTCAAGAACGGTACTACCCTATCTGACTCTATCGTAGATGGTGGTGTGAAAGTTGGTTATGACAAATTAGATGGTAACCTCCCTGGTTGTTACAACTATGCTGGTTATGTCACTATTAAAGTTAAACCAGTTTTCGAAAATACTTCTATCACTAAGAAGGTCCGTATGCTTGGTGATAAGGATTGGAAGACTTCTGTCGACGCTAAGATCGGTGACTCTGTCGAATATCAAATTCACTACAAGAACCTTAACGCTGCTCGTGTCGAAAATGTAATTATCCGCGATTCACTTCCAAAGAATATGGAATATGTTGCTGGTACTACTAAGCTTTTCACCTCTGCATTCCGCGATGGTGCTAAAGCAAATTCTGATACCGTAGCAACTGAAGGTCTTAATATCGGTAACTATGCTGTAAGTGGTGACGGTTTTGTCCGCTTTACTGCTAAGGTAGTCGACAAGGATCTCGCTTGTGGTAATAACCGTTTAATCAACTGGGCTAAGGCTTCGGCTAATGGTTTCGCTGTTCAAGGTAGCGCAGATGTTTATGTTAAGAAAACCTGTGAAAATACCCCAGAAAAACCAGTAACTCCAGTTACTCCAAACCCAGAAAAACCAAATCAAGAACTTCCAAAGGAAATGCCAAAAACCGGTCCTGAAACCGTAATTAGCTCTGCCTTCGGTCTTGGTTCTATCGTTACGACTGCTGGTCTTTATCTTTCTAGCCGTAAAAAACTTCGCTAATTGACCGCTCCGAAGATTTTCTTAGGACGTCAATAGCTAGCCTAGTAAGTCTCCTCGCTTTAATTATTAAACGGGGAGGCCCAAGCTAAATGGTTGAAAACTGCGTGATGATAATAAAATACGTCTTGAGTTAAAAATGTATTATCATTGAAACAACCTGCGAAGTCCATCCAAAAACTCCAGTCTCGGCTGGAGTTTTTTGGTGGCTTGAAAAATGTGGAATAGGGAATTGTGGAGTTTCGCCAAAAAATTTTGGTCAATACAGCCTCTCATCACACTCTAAAATATAGCAGAACTCCACACGAAATTTTCTAATTTGCAATACGTTTAACGTATCTAAATAAGTATGCTTTTTGAAGCTGAAAATAAACTGACTTTTTTGCGATTTATTTTTAAAACTCTTATGGTATAATTAAAACAAATGGATCAAAATACAAACAAATCTTTTACTTCCGCTCCACAAGGTGGCGATTTTTCCGACATCATTATCCCAAACGCCTACGCCGCCAAACCTAAA
>JABZKE010000046.1 GCA_015257445.1 Nanosynbacter sp.
GAATTAAATTAAGAAATAGTTTCGATGAAATGAAGTGATAAAGACAGAAACCCTAGGATTAATCTGTAACATAATTATCGTCGTCTTCGTTATCAAACAAATCTGATTCGCCTGATCTGATATTTTCTAGGATTTCTTTAATTATGCTGCTTCTTACAATATCATCTTCATCCATGGGAATTTGAGCAGCGCCGGAAACACCTCGAAGTGCGCGACGGGTAAATAAAATACCATTATGATGGTGGTTGATATTTTGCGCGCTAGGGTGAGGTTGAGATTCATCTCCGGTGAAAATCATCTTAGATCCTTCGGCTAGTCGAGTGATGATACTTTTAATTTCTTCATTACGCATACTCTGAGCTTCGTCTACAATAATGAATTTGTCCATGTAGTTTTTACCTCTAATATAGAAAAGAGGTTCAGACCTAAAAGACCTATCAAAAGATAATTCAGCCTTTTCTTCAATAATATCTTGAGCAGTTCGCTGAGAGCTGGTTACAGGCTTATTGAAGTGCTTATCCTTGCTATCCTTTTTACTCTGTTGTTTACGCTTTTTGCCGCTACTGTAAGTAAAAGTTTTCTCTTCGTTGTAGATGGAGTATCCATCGTCATCTTCTTCCTGCAGAGACCAATTTTTCTTATGAATAAAGGCCTGATGCATGAGGGATTGTTCGGTATCATCATCTATGACTTTAGGGTTACATGGATCGTCTGGGTAGGCCTTATGGTAACTGATTAGGGCACTGAGTATATTTCCAGATTTGATAGACAACTTTTCCTTAACTCCGCCAGGCAACGTACCTACACCATCATCACCGATGGACATGGATGCAATCACGGGGATTACATCGTATATTCCTTTTTGAACTTGGTACATTCCTTCAACGGTAGGTATATAGGTTTTACCGCTGCCAGTCGCGCCAGAGGCAAGGATGAATTTGATGTCTTTATTATAAATGGCATCTAAATACATAGCTTGTCCTGGTGATAAGGGGTCAAGGAAGGGTTTGAGTTTTCCGTTTAAGAGGTTGTTGAGGTGAACAATTTTATCTTCATCTCCACTAACATCTAAGCGTCCAATATTCCAGAACTTTCCTTTGCTGTCATTAACATCTTCGTAATCGGAACCGTCTTCACAGCTGAATTCGATGAATTCATTAGGGGTCAAGAGCGGTTCATTTGGCATGCGTGCTTCCCATTCCTCTAAGGTGATAAAACCACCTTTTTGCATGAAAGTATTATAGAGGTCTGATGGAATGACACACTTGCGTCTACCGGTGAACTTAAACTTAGGTTCGGTTTCCAGCGGTAAGGTTTTAATGTTATGTGCCACGGCACAAACACGCATTTCCTTATCGTTGGTCACTAAACGAATCTTTTTATTCAGAGCATCTAATTCGTTCTTAGCCTGTTTAGCCTTTACTAAGTAACAGGATAGATCGAGAGTCTGCAAGAAGATTTGTTCATCCATATTGACGGGTTCAAAATCCCAAGAAACCACGGCAGATTCGGTGCTTTTAATAATCATGAAAGCACGGCTGCAATTTTCGAAGGCAATTTGATTACCAATGGCAAGATTGGGATCGCGACCAAGTTTGGAAGATTCATCGGCTAGAACCGATTGCACGAGCTCGTCGATACGGCTTAAAACCTTACCGGCAATGAAGCTGCGTTCAGAAGACTCGTGGCGGAAGCTTTTTAATTCATGAAGTACAGTATCAGGTACAACGATGCATGAGTTTTTCAGGTCGATATTTTGAATAGCTAATTTCTTAAATCCGCGTTTGGTGGGGATAATATCGGGGTTATCGATAATAATATTCGTATCGATAACGTAATATTTTTCCTTGGGCTCAGTGGAAAGATAAGCTACAGATTCTGCACTTGAGATGCTTCCAGAGGTCTTCTCCTTAAGACTTGTTTGAGCACTGAGTATACTTTTAATTTCACTCATAACTATCTCCTTTTTAAGGTACGAGAAATACGTTTTAAGTATTTCCGTGGGGTAGGGCTTGGATTTTTGAGGTCCAAGAATAGAGGTGCGTCCTCTATTAGGCTAATTATTACATATTTTTCTAAAAATTCAATAGAAAATGGGGGTAGTGGTGAAATATGGATGTGTATTTTTGAGGGTAGCTTAAGATGAAGTATTAAGATAATTGACGGTAAAGTTTAAGGAGCTTTTCGATTTGATGAGACTGAAGATAAGTCTTTTCGCTGGCGGCCAGATTTTGGCTGAGTTTTTGAATAAGTTCTGGTTGGTGATAAATTTCGAGTAAAAGTTCTGCCATGGCGCGAGGTGCTGGTGATTTGGCACAGAGGCCACCGTGATTTGGTACGATTTCGGACATGTCGGGGTCGGCATAAATAACTGGAAGATTGCAGGCGGCGGCTTCTAAAATGGTGAGACCTTGGGTGTCAAACTGGTAGGAATTAATAATGGAAAGATGTTGGTCTTCGGTGTATTTTTGGAGGATTTCTTGATGTGGGATGGTGCCGAGAATCTTAATAGATGCTTCGTCGAAATGTTTTCTGCAGAATTTTCGCACTTTTGACATCTGATTACCATCACCGATAATAGTAAAAATAAAACGAAAATCAGGCTCAAGTTCCTGGGCGAGTTTGAGTGATTCTAAAAATGGTAAAATACGCTTCTCTTTCGAAAGACGAGAAAACCAGAGAATACGAAGTGGTTCGTGGTCTTGGTAGGTGCGGATTCGGGGTGTGAAATTTGCAATTTCTTGATCGGCGATACCGTTTGAAATTACAGAAATTGGACGAGTGACACCGAAAAGTTGAAGTTTTTTGGCAAAATGGGCGGATGGGGTAATTACTTGGTCGGCCAGATTGGCTTGGCGAGTCATCATTTGCCACATCTCACGACGTGCGATAGTGGGCGCGAGATTTTTGATCTTGGCGTTCTGATAATTGAGGCTTGGTGATTTTTTTGGCTCTGGATTTTGATAATCTGGCCTAGGGGATTTTTTCGAGATTGATTTTAGGGTAGTGCGATGAATTAGGTTAATTCCAGTAGCAGCTATGGTCTTAAAAGGATGCGGCACATTAATGGCGATGGCCATATCTTCGCGACCATGCATGGTTTGGATAGTTTTAATGTGATATTTCTTAGCCAAAATCAGACCAGCCATACTGGTGGTAGCTTCGTAATGGATGTGAAAAAAATCAAAGGATTCGGTGAGGTTGGGGTATTTTTCTTCAATAAAACGTATGACATGCTTGGTCCATTTGGAAAAAGGGGCGCCATTGACTAGGAATTTGGCGGTAGGCACAAGAATAATATTTGGGTCGTGATTGGCGCCAAATTGGGATAAAGGATTTTCAAAATCTTGCTGAGTGCCTGGGCAAAAAATCGTAACTTGGTGGCCAAGTGACTCTAACGCAGTTTTTTGGGCACGAATTGAGGATGGAATCCCACCAGGAATACCGAGAAAAACGTCGGTAAAAATAGCAATGCGAAGCGCTTTCGTAGGCGCAGGATTTTTGAGGTTTTGGCCCTTAAGATTTTGATGCTTAAGGCTTTCCGGGTTCTTGGAGTGAGGATTTGACATTTTTGTGATTATCTCATATATGAGATATTTATTTAAAGTAAATCTTTGGTGCGATTGATGGATTTGCGTGGTCTATTCTTGCGGTCATTATGGAAGGAGAACTTCAGTGGAGTGCCGAGGAATGGGAATTTCTCACGAATACAACGCTCAAGATAACGTTTGTAAGACCAGTGGAGGAGTTCCATTTCGCGACCATGAATGACAAACCATGGTGGGCAGGTGTCGGTCTGAGTGATGTATTGGAGTTTTGGATGAGTATTTTTTAGTCCTGCTGGTGGATGTGAAATTACCGCTTCGTTTAGAACTTTGTTTAATTCAGAAGTCTTAAGTTCGGTGTGGCGAGCGAGATCAACTTCGGTAATCAGTTCAAATAATTTAGTGACATTTTTGCCAGTTTCGGAGCTGGTAATAATCACTGGAGCAAAAGACAAGAAATTAAAATCGCGTTCAAGATTATCGAGGATATTATCGATCTCAGAAAGTTCAGTTGGTTTAGACTTATCGGAAATTGTAGAAACTACAGGGGTAGAATTATCGAGAAGGTCGGATTTGGTGATAACTAAAATTACGCTCTTTCCGGCTTCGATAATTTGACCAGCAAGAGATTGATCGAGCTTAGAATGTGGTTCGGTGGAATCAATGAGTAGCAAACAAATATCAGATTCTTCAATCGCCGCAAGAGTGCGAATAGCGGAGAATTTTTCGATACCAACTTCGCGCTTACCAGGCTTACGAAGGCCGGCGGTGTCGAGGAATTCAATGGTTTGGCCTTTAAATTTAAGCTCAAGGCGATTAATATCGCGCGTGGTTCCCTGCTTGGAGCTGGTGATGGCTTGCTGTTTTTGGCCGAGGCGATTGAAGAGGCTGGATTTACCAACATTTGGGCGACCAATCAGGGCCACCTTAATGGCGGTTTCGGTTTTTTCTTCGGGGTCAAGCTCGCTGGTGTTTGGATAGGAATTTAATTCGCGATAAATACGGGATTTGAGGTCTTTAATTCCCTGTCCGGTAGTGGCAGAAGTTTGATAGGTTTCGTCTGCTTTTATACCAAATTTGATATATTCAGCAAAAGGTAGAGATTCTTTGAGATCCGATTTGTTGAGCACTAAAAGGACTGGCTTACGAGATTTAAGGGCCATGCGGGCAATATCTTTGTCGCGGAAATCCGGATACTTAGTAGAATCGACGGTAAGTAAAATAAGATCCGCAGAATCAATGGCATCCTCGATTTGATCCTGGATGGAAGCTTCGAAATCATCTTCAGGATTTTTCAAACCAGCAGTATCAATAAG
>JABZKE010000047.1 GCA_015257445.1 Nanosynbacter sp.
ATTTTCTAATCATGTATATGCGGAGTCTTCGCGTGAGAATTTTTACGGGGTTTGTGATGACATTGAAGATGAAGATGTGAAGAAAATCGCCGGCTGTGATGAGCCTACCGGAAAAAATAAGGATGTAGTAGGAATTGTGCAGAGTGGGGTGAATGTAGTGATTTCACTAGTCGGGATGCTCGCGGTATTTTCAATTATTTATGGCGGTTTCACTTATATTACGGCGCAATCTGATCCAGCGAAAATTAAGCGTGGTAAAGATATGGTAGTTTATGCGGTGGTGGCACTAGTAGTCGCATTCTTGGCTTACGGTATTGTGATTTTTGTGACGAAGAATTTGAAATAATTACAGATTAATTCCAGAGAGAAATGTTTCTGTTTTTCCAGAAGATATGTTATAATTTTGGTAAATTAATATTAAAGGAATAATATGAAAATTTCGAATAAACTAAAAGCTTTGGCAATGGGTGGCACGAGCGTAGTGGCAGTTCTAGGTAACTCCGTCAATACTTTTGCTGGTAAGGTGAAGTGTCCTAATGGTACAGATGCTGGCGCAAATGGTCTAGCTGGTTGTGATAAATTAAATGCTAATACCGCAAATAAGAATGACTTAATGGAACAAGCCAATACTATTATTAACGTGATTATCGGTGTGATTGGCTTCGTAGCGGTAGCTTTCATCATCTTCGGTGGTGTGCAATATACGACTTCTGCGGGTGATCCAGGCAAAGTGAAAAAAGCTAAGGATACTATTCTCTACGGAATTATCGGTCTCGTGGTTTCCATGCTTGCTTTTGCAATTGTAAACTTCGTTCTTGCTAACGTTTTTAAGGGTTAATTAATAAAATACCCCTAAGGGGGTATTTTTAAGATTTAATTTTAGAGAAAAGAATAAATGAAAAAGAGTTTTAAAAAATTTCTAGCCGTATTTATGTTAGCTGGATTATTCGTGGGCGGAGCTTTAAGCGGCTCGGTATTTGCGAAGACACCAAAATCAGCGGCAGGTGGTGCTAGTGCTGATAGTTCTAGTGGGTCTAGTGGTATTTGTCCTCCGGGATCGAAAAACCAAGGTGCAACGAATATTGCAGCATGTAATATTGACCCTGCACATAATGGTGATGACCTCATTAATGATACGAATAAAATCATTAATGTAGTAATTGGTGTACTTGGCGTAGTCGCGGTAGCGGTGGTGATTTATGGTGGTTTTCTCTTTCTAACTGCTCAGGGTGATCCAGGTAAGATTAAGAAAGGTAAAGATTCGATTACTTGGGGTATTATCGGTTTGATAATTGCATTATTATCTTGGTCGATTATTAACTTTGTCTTAAGTAGTACGATGAGCGCACCAGCAGCCCAAAATAGTACTACCACAACTACGGCACCATGAGTAAGTTTAGTTTAAGAAATATCATCTATTCCCTACTATTTATTACTTGTCTGGTATTTGCAAGTTTAGTGAAACCAGTCTCAGCTTTTACTTGTCCGGAGAAAACAATACGTGTAGGTGAATCCGTATCTGCACTTTCAGAATGTAATGTAGAAAAAACCGATGGCGATAAATCACTAATGTCGAATGTGACTATGTTGATCAATGTGTTTGCTTCAGTGATGGGATTTTTGGCAGTAGGGATGATTGTCTATGGTGGATTCATGCTACTTACTGCACAGGGTGACCCAGCGAAAATCAAACGCGGAAAAGATGTAGTTATCTATTCGGTTATCGGTGTAATCTTAGTGATGTTGGCTTACGCAATCGTAAATTTCGTCATGAAGAGTGGAATAAAAATTTAAAATAAATTCCTAGAAAAGACCTCGAAAATCGGGGTCTTTTTTATTTAATTCCCTCATGCTTGCAGTATTTAGAAAACGGCATATATTGAAGTTAGTGAATTCGAAAAAAATATACCGAATTCACGGTATATTTAATTTTTAGACAATGAGTTATGCGATTGGGATGCGAATAGGTGCTTCGGTCTTTTCTTTTTCGAAAGAAATGGTGAGCACGCCGTCTTTTAATTCTGCTTTTACGCTACCTTCGTCTTCGCGAACTTGGACTGGAAGGGCGATTGTACGAGAAAATTCTCCCCAATAACACTCTTGGATGTGCCAACGAGTGGTTTGTTCATCTTCGCCGCCGCTAAGGACACCGGAGATGGTTAAGATATTGTCAGAAATGGTAACATCGAGGTCCCCTTTGGAGATGCCTGCGGTGCGAGCTTTGACAACTAACTTGTCGGCAGTTTCATATACATCCACTGCTAATTGTCCTGGAAAATCACCAGGTTCTTCTTCCCACGCCTCTGGATCTTCTTCTGCTGGAAGTGGACTCGGTTGTTCTTCTAGAGCTGAAACTGGTTCAGAGTCTAGGCCATCATTATCCAGAAAAGCGGCCGCGAGTTCATCTTCCATAAGCATGTCTTCGTCATTAGTACGAGCCATTGCTTGTATTCCTCCACATTAACTATTGTTCTTAATTATTATAAGAGTGGTTATGTTAAAAATCAAGAGTAAACAGCTTTATCGTGTAAAAATTACAATAGAAAAATTTATTTTAGATATGGTTTTGCCAAACAGATGTGTGCGATGCCAGAGAGAGGGCGGGATTTTTTGTGACCGTTGTAAAAAATATATAAGCATAATCAATCCGGGCTATGTGATGAATGATATGTATGGGTTTGAAAAATTATTGGTAGCAGGACTGAAAGAGGGGTGGTTTGAAAGGATGGTGCGAGACTTTAAATATAAGGGGAGGCGAGATTATGGAGAGTTTTTGGCGGAGAAATTGGGAGAGGTAATTTTTGGTGAAGTAAAGAGAATGAAACTTGATGATAGGTCGAGCGAAGTTAAGAGAATGAAGTTTGATGATAGGATGAGCGACAAGTCGGGTGATGAACCGGTTGAGGTATTAAGGATGAAAGATGTTGAGATACAAGAAATTCGAAAAATTGTTTTAGTTCCCTTGCCGACGCTTCGAAAACATATTCGGGAAAGAGGATTCGATCATACTTTAAGATTATGTTTTGAGCTGGAGAATTTTTTACAGAAAAGATTAGACGATTTTGGAATAAGTGCGGAATATCAAAGTCTTTTAGTTAGAAAAAATAAGACGGTGCAGGTGGGTAAAGAAAAGAAAGAGCGTGTGAAGCAGGCGGAGAAAGCGTATGGAATTTGTGAAGGAGTAAAAATAGATGCGAATACACTTTATATATTGGTGGACGATGTGACGACGACGGGTGCTTCCCTTGCGGCGGCGAAAAAAATACTGCAGGCTAACCTTGTGTGGGCTGCAGTATTAATGAAAGAACGCTAATTAGTTGGTGGTTCCGACACCGATCACGGAATTGAGCACGAAATGAACGATGGCGTAAGCGAGCATTGAAATAATAAGGCCGATAATGGCATAAAGTATGGTGTTTTTAGCATCTGTAACCTTTTTGGAATCACCACCAGAGAGAATGTAGCGAAGGCCACCGTAAACTAGCATAATAACCGAGATGAGGCCGACAATGAGTAATACGGTGTTAGTAATGCGACTGAAAACACCATTATCGCCGATGAGTTCAGTAGGCATACCATCAGCACGGGCGGCATTTGCACCTTCTTGGACACTAGTAGCAGAAGCTAGAAGACGGCTCGAAAAAAGGCAGGCAAAAGCACCGAGGCCGGTAAAAGTTTGTGTAATAATTTTGGTAATTTTTTTCATGAAATATAGAATCTCGCGGTTAAATTCGACAATATTATTTTAACACAGATATGCGAAAAAGCAATGAATCGCCTGAATTTACCTTACAAGGTGTTGCGTAGATGGGGTAAAAAATTTTAATAGTAGAGATATTTGAGGAATATTTGGAAAAACTATTAGAGATGTGGTGAATTTATGATAAGATAGAGATAGACGGAGAGTTACCCAAGTGGCTGAAGGGGGCGGTTTGCTAAATCGCTAGTGTGGGGAGACCTGCAGCGGGAGTTCGAATCTCCCACTCTCCGCCATAAATGTCGGATCGTAATAGACTCTAAAGAGTCTATTTTTTTAAGATAAATCTTAAAAAAGATTCTCTGTCTTCTGCGTCGTCGTCTCAAAAATGCAAGCACTTTTTTGAACTCCTCCTTGAAGACGAATCTCCCACTCTCCGCCATAACATGTTATAATGTTAATAGTTAAAAGGTGCTAATATGGACGAAAAAATTGTAAAGTGGGAAGGCGAAGAATATATTTCACATAATAATGGTGCGGGGTGGTATGTGGGATTAATTTCTATAACCTTAGTATTTAGCCTACTCTCTTTTTATTTACAGTGGTGGACTTTTTTGGCTTTGGTGATCGTGTCAGCTTTGACGCTTTTGATTTTAGCTATGAGACCAGCCAGAAAAATTTCCTACACTTTAACCGATAAGGGTTTTACGGAAGGTGACAAATTTTATGCGTTTTCTGAGTTTAAATCTTTTGGGATTTTACAAGATGATGTACATTTTGCGATTGTTTTGACACCGAGAAAGCGTTTATCGCCCGCGGTGACGATTTACTTTCCAGAAAACAAGGGTGAAGGGATTGTCGATATGTTTGGGGCGAAATTACCAATGGAGCCAGTGGAGTTGGATTTATTAGATAAAATTGTAAAAAGACTGCGTATTTAAAAAATCTAAATTTCAGGGGTACAAATCAAAAAGGAAATATGTTATAATATGAGTGTCGTAGTAATACGATGCTCATTTAATTTCTAGGTGAATATTACTTTATGTGGTATTCACACATGCACCCGTAGCTCAGCTGGATAGAGCGTTTACT
>JABZKE010000048.1 GCA_015257445.1 Nanosynbacter sp.
TCCGGTGAATCTATTTCTTCGCAAAACTTCAAAAAATCGTCGTTATTTGCCTCGGTGGATGGAGAGGCCTCTGTGGGTTCCGACATTTACTCCTCAGTATCGTCGGTTAATTCTTCAGAAACTGCGTCTTCGACAGGCTCTACAACCTCGTCTTCAATCTCAGCAGCTTTCTTTGCAAATTTTTGCTTAAATTTTCCAAAATTAGTTTTCTGTTCGTGATAAATCTTGCCTAGATTCTCTTTTTGATCGCGGTAGATTTTGCCACCTTTGGCCTTAATTTCAGCACGAGTTTCTTTGCCAGACTTGGGAGCAGAAAGAACCCCAGCAATCGCACCAAGAGCCATACCAAATATAGCACCAAGAACAAAATGACCAGTAGATTTTTTCATATTCCTCCTTTTTGTTAATATATTTATATTATATTACTTTGTCGACTTTTTTGCAGTAGTCTTTTTGGTAGAAGTACGAGGTTTAGATGGATTAATAAAGCTCATCAGCTTCTTGGTTAAAATATCTTTTACTAAACTTTTCGCAAGAGGTCCGACCGAGGTCATATCCTTGATATTATCTGCCACATCATCGGCTTTTTCGGCAATGGATTGACCGGTTTGGACCATGATTTCAATCTCTGACAACAAGTGAATGAATTTAACCAAGAAAATAATTCCAACAACCAGAAAGACTAACAAAGTCATTGATAAAATCGCTACTAAAATCCATTCTGCTGTATTCATATAAACCTTTCTGGTAACTATTTTAGCATAAGTTCGATGAAATAAAAAATATAACTGGAGCTGCCAGTTATATTTTCTTAGCCAAGCGGATTACGGGTTATACTGTAATCTTCACAGATGGTATTTTACTTTGTGATAAAATTTAGATTTCGCGAATAAATTTCTTGATATCTTCACCAAAATCTTCGTACATGAAATTATAGGCCAGTGAAGCAAGAGCGTAATTCTTTGGATCACCAGTAGTCATCCAACGACCCTTGGTTTTTTCGACGTAGACGTTGCCAGTTTCGGCCATCTTAGTAATCGCATCGACTGTCCAGAGTTCATTATCCAGACCAATATTCTTTGGATCAAGGTGCTCAAAAACTTCTGGGGTCAAAAGATAGCGTCCATAGGAGGTGAGATTAGATGGAGCCTGTTCGATGGCTGGTTTTTCGATGATATTTTCGAGAGTTTGAAGTTCAGTGTCACGAAGTTTAATAATGCCATACTTATTCAAAACTTCGCGTGGCATTTCTTGAGAAATAATGATAGCCTTAGCATCTTCATGTTTCTTGTATGAATCAATCAAGGTTTTGATATCAGAGTGACCGAAAACTACGTCGTCAGAATAGGCGACAACGAAGGCCTCATCGTCGCGAATATAAGGGCGAGCGGAAGCAATTGGAGAACCGTTGCCGTATGGATAGCTTTGATCTTGTTCAATGACGGTGATTTTTGGAAAATCAAGAACGCGCTGCACTGGAGCATAACGATCAAGCTTGCCCTGAGAAGCGAGTTGCTTACGAATACGGTTAACCGAGTTATTAAAATAATCTTCGTAAATCCCCTTACCTTCTGGAGTGGCGACGATGATAATTTCTTTGATGCCTGCATCCACACATTCTTCAACTACGAGTTGCATGATTGGGCGATTGCCAAGTGGGAGCATGGCCTTAGGTACGGTTTTAGTAATTGGTAGATAGCGGCTAGCAAAGCCAGCGTCAGTAATAACTGCCTTGGTAGGTAACTTATATTTCATAATTTCTCCTTGAGTCTTTATTATACAAGATTGACACATAATAGTCAAAGATTACAGGGGTGAATGAACTTGGTAAACAAAAAAATAGGGCACGTGGCCCTATTTAAGATGAGTTTTATTTTTTAGAAATTTTCTTAGCAGTTGGTTTTTTCGACTTCTTATGGGCAGACTTTTTGACTGCCTTATTTGCAGTCTTTTCGCCAAGATTCTTTGACTTATAGACACGATCTGGCTTCACGGAGAGTTCCTTGACGGCAGCAATCTTTTTAGCATTTTTGATAGACTTAGCACGATTTTCTTCACGTTTTTCACGAAGCTCGGTTTCGTATTCGTGTTTTTGTTCCTTATTATGGATGGCATAAATCAGATTAGAGATACCAAAAATCATCATATAGGAACCGAAATATTTAATAAATGGCAGATTGCCGAGATGCCCAGCATTAACCACCACGATACCGATAATACAACCGGATATGCCAGTAAGTACCCAAATAAAGCGGTCTGTCAAATCATCCACGGAGCCGAGACCGATGAAAATCTCCAGAATACCACGCGTAATGGTGTAAAGACCGATGATGGCGAGGTGCCAGATGGCGTTCTGATCCTTGGCAAATAGCATGGTGAAAGCCGTGGCGATTTCTAGGACGGCCATGAGGAGTGAAAGACCCCAGGTTTCCTTCAAGTGGGTACGAGTAAGGAGGTTCAGCATCTCGATAATACCGAGACCGAGCAAAACCGTACCAGCAATCACAATAATTGCCTCGAGGCTATTAAGGTTAGTGAAGAGGGCGTACCAGCCAAAAAGAAGTGCCAACACACCCTGCAATGCGAAGATTAGCCAGTGGCTATCAATATATTTTCGCTTGATTGACATATAATTTTCCTTGTTAATTCTTATGCTTATTTTAGCATAAAATAGAAAATAAAGCTGAGTTTACTGAAATATCACAAAAAACCTCGAATTCGTTTCATAAATTCGAGGGGATGTTTAATCAACTAAAAAATCCTAGACGTGGCGAACTTTACGGCGCAGAGTTTCGATAGGTAGAGTCTTCGTATAGTAAGAGATTTTATCTAAAACAAGGTCTCTGGCTTCGAGGTATTTCAATTCTTCTACACCAAAACCGCGTTTAAAAACCGAGACGCCATAGAAGCGATGATTGGTGTCGTTTTCATCGACAATACCCCAGAAATTATAGCGCTTAATACCACGTTTTCTGGCGTCGCGCATGGCTTCCATATGAAGAAGAGGGGCACCGGAATACTTAGTGCCGAGTTCTGAAGATACACCGTAATGATAAGAGGCTTCATTGCCGTAGAAAATCATGAAGTTTTCTGCAAGGATTTCACCACCTAGCTTCGCGATATAAAGTACAGCCTCGTCATTTTTGGCAAATGCAGCAAACTGCTTGGTAAGAAAGTCCTCTGAAAAGGCATAAAAATCGTGGCGTTTAGCGGTTTGCAATTCAATTTGATAAAAATCATGAATCGCTTTCGGGTCGGAAGTTTTCTCGATGGTGATTTGATTTTTCTCCGCTTTACGTAATGCACGGCGCAGACGCTGACGCATGTTTTTAAGAATTTCTTCTTCGGAGTTCTCTAGATTTAATACACCTGCAAACTCCACCGAAAGATACATCGGGGCCTTACGGAAGCCGAGTTGTTGAAAAATTTTCGCATTTTCAGGGGTATTCTCGAGTTGTGGGCGTACACGGACAAAAGTACATTTTAGCTTTTTTGCTTGCAGTTTCATGTCATTAAAAATCAGTTTTTTAACTTCTTGGTTGGTCCAATCAAAAATCGGTCCACCAGCTACGGCAAGATGACGCCCACGCTTGGCTGGTTCAACTTCGCCGGCATAAACTCCGACGAGCTGATTATTTTCGTCATAGATACCACGACGCACAATATCAAAACCACGAGAACGATAGAATTCATAAAAATCCCAGGATTGCAAAAAGTTAGCATCCTGATGCGCGGTAACGAATTTATCCCACTCAGATTGATTTTCGACGGTTTTGACGGTGTATTTCATAGTTTCCTTTTTAATTTATAGATGACGTTTTTTGCGACGAGCGTCTTCGACTAGACGAATCAGACCGTAGTGAAGTTTTTTGACTGGAAGGTCATGCGCATGCAAATAATCAAATTTTTCACCACCAAAGCCAGACTTGAAGGTAGTGACGCCAGCAAATTTATGATTCTTTTGGCCGGCTGGAGCAATTCCCCAGAGGTTATAACGAAGTTTGCCTTGCTTTTTTAGGTCTCTCATCACATACCATTGAAGCGCATAGGCGCCTGGGAATTTGTAATTTAATTCAGTGGAGGCTGCCTCAAAGTAGTCACCTTCTAAGGCATCAGTTAAGACTAAGCCGTAAGCTACTGGTTTACCATCGAGGGTGGCGCGGTAAATCTGAAGATCAGAGCCGAAAGCCTTGGCATAAGCATTGAGATCCTTGCGACGTGGCGGAATAAAGCCTTGACGTTTGGCAGTTTCAGCCTGAATCTGGTGAAATTCACGGAGAATTTCAGGTGTATTGGATTTTTCAACCCTGAAATTTAGTTTCTCTGAACGACGCACCTCATAACGAGTTTGACGACGCATGTTTTTCAAAAGATCCTCTTCAGACTGGGTGAGGTCAACGAAAATAGTATTTTCGGCGTGAAGAAAATAGGAGGCAGAGAGCGACGGAAGTGACTCGATCAGCGCTCGATTTTCCGGAGTTTCCTCAAGATTTGGACGAAAACGCACGAAGACACAATTGTTTTGCTTAGCGTAGCGGTAAATTTCGGCCATGGCAAGCTCTAGTTCGTCACGATTCTGATAATCGAGAATCGGTCCGCACGGAATCTCGAGAAAACGACCGCGCTTAGCGTCTTTAATAATGGCTAGACAATAGGATTTTTCACTAAACATCAGGAAGATAGGCTTATGACCGATGGATTTATTGACTTCATACCACTGTTTGGATTGCAGGAAATTAG
>JABZKE010000049.1 GCA_015257445.1 Nanosynbacter sp.
CACCGTATGGGTTGGTAATGGCGACACCAGTAGTGAGATCTTCGCTAAGTTTGCCAGAATTCTTCGCGCCGTAAACGGTAGCGGAGGAACTGAAGATAATTTTATTAACCTTAAATTCGGCCATACATTTCAAAAGATTAACAGTACCCTGAACGTTAGTTTCGTAATATTCAAGAGGTTTTTCAATAGATTCAGCCACTGCTTTGAGGCCAGCAAAGTGGATGACAGCTTCAAAATCGTGAGACTGAAAAAGTTCACGCATCCCAGCGAGATCTAAAATATCAATTTTGTGAAATTCTGGTTTGGTGCCAGTGAGAGTGGCGATTTTATCTAAAACTTCGATTTTACTATTAAATAGATTATCGATAATTGTAACTTCGTGACCAGCCTTAATTAATTCTACGACAGTATGCGAACCAATGTAGCCAGTACCTCCAGTAACGAGAATTTTCATGTGAGTTGACTCCTTTTTATTAATTATAACCCCTCAGAGTGATTTTTCGAAAAATTTGATAGAGGATACCACGAGGACTATGAATTAACTTCAAATAAAAACGAAGTTTTTTGGTGAGAAATGGATTTTTAAATTGAGAGCTAGAAAGTTTTTTAATCTTCTTCAAATACACCTGATAATAAGATTTCTCAATACGTCGATTAATTGCGTGATCCAAAAAAGCAAAATAAGCTAATAGTAATGCCACCTCTGCGGATCGCTTCAAATCTGGATCTTGCAGATATTGACCGGCTTCAATTGCCATTTGCTCTTTAACTTGAAGACGTTTTAGAGTTTTTTCCTTGGAATAAAGATTTTTAGTAATTTCTGAATGCGTGCGCTGATAAATATACAATACATCGGAAATATAGAAAACTTTTTGCGCATGAGAAAATAATTTATAGGTCGTAAGATTATCTTCGTGAATTTGTCCAACCGGATATTCAATATGATTGCCACTAAATAACTTTTTTCGATAAAGTTTATTCCAAGCTAGGACATCAAAATCCTGTTGTTTAATTAAGAGGTCTTTGGTAGCTTGGTAACCTGTGATTTTCTGAGATTTCAAGACGTGATTGATTTCAGTATTTTCGAATTTTTCTTGATAACCACAAACCGTAATATCTACATCTGAATCTTCAAAAAACGGTGCCGCTAATTTTTCTAAATAATCCGATTTTACCGAGTCATCACTATCAATAAAACAAACTAATTCACCATTTGCTAGTTTAAGACCCTGATTTCGGGCAGCCGAAAGTCCACCATTTTCTTGAGAAAAGATTCGAATTTTAGAGTTAGATTCATATTCATTTAAAATCTTTTCAGTCTGATCAGTAGACCCGTCATTGATTACAATAACTTCAAAATTAAAATATGTTTGCGCAATGATAGAATCCAGACAAGCTTTAATATATTTTTCAACATTGTAAGCCGGAACAATAACGGAAATAAGTGGAGTGTTATTCATTTTATTTAACCTTCTTATTAAGTAGAGGGATGAGTTTTTCGTGAATGGTTTTTTCATAATCAAATTCCTGAAGATATTTTAGTCGTGACTGATAACTAAATTCTTTTACCAATTTTGGATTTGATAATAATTTTTCTATAGCTTCGGCAAGTGCGTCTATATCCTTGGCTGGAATAAGTAGGCCATTTTTTTGATCTTCGACAACTTCTGGATTACCATCAATATTAGTAGCAATGATAGCCTTACCGAGCATGGTCGCATCGATAAGAGATAAACTTAACCCCTCAATATAAGATGGAAGGATAAAAATTTCTGATTCAGCAATTTTTTTAAGTGGCTCATCGGTAAAACCGTGATAAATAATTTGGGAATTAGAATGCTTTTGACAAAAATCAGATAGTGGGCCCGTGCCATAGATATGTAGTTTAGCTTCCGGAAATTTTTCAGCGACTTGCGAAAATCCAGCAATTAGTTCCCTAATTCCCTTATATTCTTCTAATCTTCCAAGATAGATTAAAGAATGTGGAGATGGTTTTATTGCTTCAAATTCCACATACCGATCAATGGCACCATTTTTTATGGTAATCAGATTTTTTAACTTCTTAATATTAGTGTGAGAAATTAAATCTTCAAAATAATTTCGCTCGTAATCTGAAATAAAGATTATCTTTTCAACATTTTTAGCAATCCTGAGGATTTTTTTGCCAATATAATTTTTATATTTTTGATCAACATTTTGAAGAACCCAACTACGAAAATCCATATGGTCTAACCAAAAAACTGGAATTCCCATCTTCTTAGCCACTAAACTAGCAGAAATCAAATCATCACGAGATTGCACAATAATAGCCGCTGGTTGATATTTTTTAAACTGTTTTCGATACCAAAAAGAAAGATTTTTTTGCCATAACATATAGAGTGGTAGAAGAAAATTTCTTAATCCACTCCAATTCTGGAAGCGTAGAAAGGGTGATTTTTGATTTAAGATTTTTTTACTCTGACTAACCTTAAGAAGTTTTCTCGAAGAGCTAAAAATCACAGGTGTAAAATCATTTTTATTTAATATCTGAGAAAGGGTTAGCTGAAAAGTTTCCCCACCGCCATAAAATTTTGGATTCGTATTTCGAATCAAAATTATTCTAGGCTTTAATGTTTGACCTTCAGAAGCTTTATCCATAAGTTAATTATATCATTAGATAGACTGTGCTATAATAAGGCTTAATATGAAGAGAGTTGATTTATCAGTGGCGGTGACCGCGCATAATGAAGGTATTATTGCGCATAAAACAATTTTAAGTCTATTTGCAGCAGTCGAAAAACTTGAAGAGAAAAATATTAGTTATGAATTTTTAGTTCATATTGATAATGGCGATAAAGAAACTATTGATTATTTTAAACAATACGAAAAGAATAAAAAGTTTAGAATTTTTCAAAATCATTTCGGTGATTTAGGTTCATCGCGCAATTTTCTTTCCCAGAATGCTGATGGTGAATGTATTGCTTTTTTGGATGCGGATGATTTAGTTTCCGCTAATTGGCTAATAACTGCTTATGAAACATTAAAAAAC
Source organism: Nanosynbacter sp. (assembly GCA_015257445.1). Taxonomy (GTDB): domain Bacteria; phylum Patescibacteriota; class Saccharimonadia; order Saccharimonadales; family Saccharimonadaceae; genus Nanosyncoccus. The sequence continues at coordinate 3,029 of JABZKE010000049.1, forward strand.
TCTAAACAGGAAGCCGTGGTTCATCCAGAAGCAGTTTTAACTTTTGGTCTTGATATTAAGAATGTTTTAATGATACAGAAGAATTCCTTAAAACTAACAGAGCAAATCCCAATTATGGTCGGCGAGAATTGTTGGTGTTCGGTAGTAATGGCGAAAACTGAAACTCTCTTAAAAATTCCTTATCATAAACTAGGAAATGGCTATGGATATGAAGATTATATTTTTAATCTTGAAACTATGTACGCTAATATTGATCATCTCGTAGCAAAAGAAACTGTGCTTTTCTACCGAAGATCAAATACATCAATGCTCTCGACCAATAATTCAAATAGCTTCGTAATTCCCTACGTGGATATTTTTGACGTTAAAAATATCCAAAAATTATACGAAAATTATGATATTTCCAAAATTGGTGTTCCAGTAAGAACAAAAGGATATGCTCTATATAAAAAAATCCGTAATAATAAATTTTTAAATTTCTTTATTACACCAGTAGCCAAGCTTACTCTAAAAATTATGGATAAGCATGAAATAAAGTTAAACCATAAACGTACTCCAGATTTCTTGATTCGAGAATGGACAGAGATTAATCGTATCGAAACTCAACTCTATCCACATTGGTATCTTTTAGAAAAACTCACACACTACAACCCAGCTGGACATGTAATTGTAGGTAAAACATTCATTCAGATAGTTCAGAAACTAAAATTTAGTAAACCTGATTTTATTTTTGTAGTACCTTGGGTAATTAGGGGTGGTGCTGATAAAGTACTATTTAATATGATAAGAGCACTCAAAGATATTCATCCTGATTGGAATTTTACAGTAATATCTACACTTTCCGCTGATAATATTTGGGCAAAAAGGCTACCAGAATATGTTGATTTTATTGATTTTTATAATGAAACAATTGGACTATCAAAATACCAACAAGATAATCTCTTTTCTCGATTAATTACTCAACTAAGTTGTAAAAATATCCATATTATTAACTCTGAGTTTGCTTATGATTGGGCAATAAAGCACACCCTACTACTTAAAAAGAACTTTAAACTAACAGCGTCAGTTTTTAATACGGTTTATATCGAAGGTAGTAATAATAAAGGACGTATGTCTTACGCAAATCCATATATTCTCCTACTAAGAGATACCCTAAAAAAAGTTTATACAGACAACCAAACTGTAATTGATGAATATAAAAAAGAACATTATCTGGATCAAGAATTATTCAAGGTACATTATCAACCAATCACTGATGAATGCCAGGCTCCAATAGTTCATGCCAAAGGTAAATTAAAAATTCTGTGGGCTGGAAGAATTACATACGTTAAATTACCAAATATTGTAAAAGCAATTGGTGAAAAACTACCAAGTACCAAATTTGAAATTGATGTTTATGGGAATTTTTCAGAAGAAATTAATCCGAACTATTTTGATGATATTGAAACAATAAATTATCGTGGACATTTTGATGGATTTTCAAGTATTCCAACCAATGACTATGATTTATTACTATATACCAGTGAAGCTGATGGCATTCCAAATATTATCCTAGAAGCAACAGCGGCAGGTTTACCAATTATAGCCAGTAATGACGGTGGGGTTAAGGAATTTATTCAAGACAAAAAGACTGGAATCCTAATTGAGAACCCGACCAATGTGGATGATTATATAAA
>JABZKE010000050.1 GCA_015257445.1 Nanosynbacter sp.
CTCTGATACGAATAATATCGAAGGGGAAAATTTTAAGGACAATGTCTTGCAGGACCCAGATGAGGCGGTGAAGCGTCTCGATGCTTTGGAAGAAAAACTTGGTAGTGGTAATGAATCTCTGGAAAAACTCTTTACTCTCTATCGCGCTCATCTTTATCTTATTGCGAATAATCCAGACGTGGCGAAAATTTATCTCGATCAGGTGGATGAAAATTCTCTGACCAAGAACCTAAAGAAACTCTACTACGAATTGGCCGCCAAATATTATGGCCTCGCCGAAGACTACGATAAATCTCAGGAATATTACGACAAATATAATTCCGCCGAATAAATAAAAAACACCCAGATTGCTCTGGGTGTTTTTCTTAAACTTTATTGATTACTGGAATCACGATAGGGGTGTGACCAGTGGCATCGAAGAGGATGCGAGTGATGTCTTCTTTGACTTCTTCCTTCAAGACTTTCACCTCTGGTTCGGTAGAGATAGACTTGTCAGTTTTTACTCGGAGATAGTGACGAATCTTGCCGATCAATTCCTCGGAATTGTCGAGGTAAATAAAGGCACGCGACACGATATCCGGCGTCTTAATCAGGCGACCGGTCTTCTTGCTAATGGTCAGAACGATCATGAAAATACCTTCACGCGAGATGTGGATACGGTCTTTTACCACCGCTTCGTGCACTGGTTTATCGGCATCATCATAAAGCTTATTGCCGACCGAGATACGACCATTCTTGCGGATTGTCTTGTTTGGTAGAAGTTCCACGATATCGCCGTCATCTGCTACTAAGATACGGTCGTGAGAAATTCCTACGACATTTTCTGCCATCTCCGCATTATGTTCCATCATGAAGAATTCACCGTGGTATGGCAAATAGTTCAAAGGCTGTAAGCGTGTCACGAAATCGACGTGATCTTCATAGTAAGCGTGACCCGAAAGATGAAGTGGACCAATATTGGTGAGGTGAGTCTTTCCATTTTGAATTACTTGGGCACCTTCACGAAGTAACCCGTCCACGGTATTCACCACGTGTGGCTCGTTACCAGGGATTGGGTTGGAAGAGAAGACGATAGTGTCGCTAGCTTTAATTTTGATGAATTTGTGTGCACCAGTCACCATACGGTTCAAGACGGCATTTAATTCACCTTGCGAACCAGTACAGACGATCGTCACCTTGTCATCTGGCAGTTTAATAATGTCTTCCATCTTCATCACGGTGTCTTTTGGCACCTTGATACATTTGGCACGCAGCGCCACTTCGATGTTGTTAATCATCGAGAAGCCGGCAAACGCTACCTTGCGACCACGTCGATAAGCTTGCTCCAAAATCATGCCGATACGATTAATTTGAGAAGAGAAACAGGAAATAACCACGCGGCCATTGGCGTAGTGATCCATCACCTTGCCGATATTGTCACCGACGTCATACTCTGAATGTGGATGATGACCTGGAGAATCAATGTTGGTCGATTCGTTCAGCATTAAAGAAATACCTTCGTGTTTCACAATCTCGTCGAGACGTTCAAGGTCGGATTGGCGGTCAATTGGGTTAGCTTCCGCGCGCCAGTCACCAGAGAGATAAATCACACCGTTCGGGGTACGAATCACTAGGCCACAGTTACCTGGAATCGAGTGCAGCATGTGAACAAATTCCACGCTGAGATGTTCGGAAACTTGAATTTTTTCGTGTTTGAATGGGTCGACCACGTTGTAATTTAATTCTGGCAAGTCATCGACTTCGCTCATTTGGCGCTTAATCATACCGATGGTAAAATCGGTGGCATAAATTGGTGTAAGCGGGCCAAATTTTGGCAAAAGATGTTTACATGCGCCAATGTGATCAAGGTGAGCGTGGGTGAAGAGAATCGCTTTCACCTTACTAAGATTGTCTTCGAGATATTTAATATCCGGAATCATGTAGTTCACGCCTGGGTAATCTTCCGAAGCGAAGAGTACGCCCATATCGATCACGATCATTTCGTTTTTATATTCGATTACGGTCATATTCTTACCGATGCCGAATTCACCGACACCACCGATTGGAATCACGCGCACCGCTTCTGGATCTGGACGAGCCGCCTTGAGTTGGGCATTCGTCACCTGGACACCATTGTAGCCATTGAAGCGAGATTTATTTACTGGCACGCCGATGATGTGCTGGGTGGCCTGGGCATTCACGTCTTGTGAAAGCATTCTCTGGTGATGCACCATTTCGCCACGACGAGTCGAAACTGAAAGATTCACCTTGCGAGAATCGTTGTCGTTCGCTGCGGTGTTATTTTCGGCGGCGTTACCTTGATTGCCACGCTTTTTGTTGTTTTTATTCTGGCGGTTGTTGCGAGATTTTTGGTTGTCGGAACTGTTTGGATTGTTCGCACCATTTGTGCTGTTTGCACGATCCGATTTTTTACCACGAAAATCCTTGCCACCAGGTTTGAAATTGCTATTAAAATTACGTTTTTGCGCCTGTTCAAAAATCACCGCGGCCCCAGTTTCTACTGGCTTTTCCTCGGTATTCTCGAAGTGACTGCGGCTCTGATTTTCTTCGAAGCGGCGTTTGATTTCCGGCAAACGTTCCGCCTGCATCCGCATCAACTTCGCACGACGCTCTTGTTCTTGTTTATTCATTGAATCCTTAAGTAGATAAGTTAATATTAAAATATTTTTGCACAAAAACCTCAGTGAGATTCAGGTTACAAGAAATATTAATTACATCTATTATAGCAAATGTTGGGAAGGATTTCAAGATGTGGAGGAAGACGTGCTAGATTTTACTTTTAATACTATTAGATGTGACAAAAAACTAGTCGATGTAGTAATTTTGACTAATCATAAAATAGCTCAATTCAGGTTATAATTACAGTAGATAATGAATTGATTAAAAAGACATAGCTGAAGGATAAAAAATGGGAGAAGAAATTAAGTATATATTAACTTTATCGCTAATCGTAATTTTTTTATTGGGGAATATCTTATTTTTTAAATGGATAAGTAAAATCAAGCTAGCAACAGACTCAGATGAAAATAAAGATCAAATTAAGAAAGCACAGTACCGCTATTATGCAAAACCTTATGTTATGACCTCGCGCGAAAATGATTGTTTTAAAATCTTAAATGAGATATTTAGTTCAAAATGGTTTGTTGTACCACAAGTGCATCTTTCGGCCTTACTTGATTACAGAGTAAAAGGCCAAAACTGGAATGCAGCATTTCGCCACATTAATGGTAAATCGGTTGATTTTGTATTAATCGGTAAAGAAAGTTATAAAGTTGTCTGTGCTATTGAATTAGATGATTCGACCCACAGTAAACCTGACCGCAAAGAGCGTGATATAGAAATAGAACGAATGTTTAAGGAAGCCAGAATTCCATTAGCGAGAATTGGTAGATTCGAATCAATGACTAAATCGGAAATAGCTAAAGTTATTACGGATGCAATTAATGCAAATTCCGTGCAGAGCTAAAACCAACGTAAATCAAAGATAGGAATATCAATAGTATAAACAAGGTTAATTTCAGTATGAAAAAAATAAAAGATAAAAATGGCTTTATTGCCTTAGCTGTATTTTTAGCTATCTTCCCGATAGTATGGTTTATTTTAGATATCGCTAACATTCCCAGTAAATTAGGCCTACCATTAAATTCAGTCCCGGGCCAATGGTCTATAGTCTTGATAGGCTATTTTGCCTCGGCCTTAAGTGCGATAGCTGGCTTTATCGCAACGGCTTACTCGGTAAATAAAAGTATCGAACATCAGAATCAGGTGCGCAAACAAGACAATACCATTGCGGCGCTTCCTCTAATCAGTGTTGAATATTCCGACGGTGTAATTGAAAAAAGTCGAGATGCGGAAATTGAATATATATGTCTACCTCAAGAAAAACCCTCAAAAGAGATCTATCTAAAAAACGAGATATTAAAAACCCGTTTCTAAAATTTAGTCTTAAAAATAAAGGGCAAAGGGAAATGTATAATTTGCAGTTTATGTCTGAAAGACCGGAAAAACCTGAAGGTAATAAAAAAGATTTAGGATTATTCCCGGTAATATATTCTAATGAGGAAAAAGTAATAGGCGTAAATCTCAAAGTAGCCATCCCGTGTGATAAGAATGGTGCTAAGTTGGTACGTTTAGGGCACCCAGAACATGGTAGTGAGTCCACTAATATAGAATTCCTCTTCGAGGATTGCTATGGTAACACCTATAGCCAGTTAATTGAATTGCAGATTAGTTATGAAATATATGAGATATGTAATAAAAAATATAAATTTTATGATGATAGTAGAATTTTAGAATGCAAAATTATTAGCGCTCCTAAGGCATATGGAAAGAGCGATATAAAAAAAAGAAGCGAAGCAGTTATTAAATAATTGGCGTCAATATGACCGTCCAGATATCTATTCGGTCAGCAGTGAAAAAGAATTATGCTAGATGACTTCGTAAAAAGCTTATTTTGTGATAAAAATATAGTAAGAATAATTATAAATTTGACGCGGAGATAGAGATAATATGATTGTCGGAGACTTAAGAAATAAAGTAGATTCCATTTGGAATACAATTTGGACTGGCGGTATTACTAATCCAATTACTGCTGTTGAGCAGATTACCTA
>JABZKE010000051.1 GCA_015257445.1 Nanosynbacter sp.
CTTCCATGTCGGAAATAGTCCAAGTGGAAAGATCGGCAGTCTCAAGGTATTTTGCGTTTTTGAAAAGATTAGAAATATTTTTGGCATTTGACATGAAAGAGGTGTCATCAATAACGGAAATACCAGAATCTTCGTAAAGTGATTCTATATTTTCAACTTCTGCCTTTTTCAGATAATTGGTGAATTCATCGGCTTTAAATTTGTTGCTATAATAACCCGTCGTTTTATGAAAGAGGTGTGAAGCATCTTTGACTTTGGAAAAATCGAGCATGTTACTATCTCGTCCATCATTAAAGGTGAAAGACACATCTCTATTGATATTAGTGAGTCCGGAGAATATATAAGATAGATTTTCTGGGAAGATAAGCTTGGTGGCAGGTGTCCAAATGCAGTATTTATCCCAAGAGTTACGATATCCGCCAAGATAGACCGGTGCTTCGGAATCTGGAGTGGAAATTAAACTCGTGCGTTCTGGCGTAATATCGTTACTACATTTATTTTTACCAACTGAAATATTAAGATCAGGATAATAAGAATTGCTGGTAGTTTTTAATGGGTCATTAAAATAACTTTGATCAGTAATGCCAAGGCCCTTTTTGAGTGCTTTATTTAATTCTGTGCCACTTACGATTTTTCCAGTAGATTCACCTTCGGAAATAAGGGTAAAAACTAATTTACGTTGATATGATCCAGCGGGGATATTATTGCGTAGTGCAAATCCCAAATTAAATTTAAAGTTATCAGCCGCTGTGAGTTGAGTAGTGACATTACGGATCAGTGCAGGTGATGCAAGAGCCGGAATGTAGTTGTATAGTTTATTGTCAACGGTTTCAGTATTGTAACCATACTGATTATTCATAGCACTAGACAGATTATTATTGTTGCCATAGACAGAAGTAATCTTAAAACTATTACCTGTAGTGCTAATAAGTCCAGTCTCAGCGCTATCGCTACTAAAATAGAGCTTATATCCAGTCGAGCTACTGGAGTTGACGGTTAAATCGAGAGTTTTTGTGACCTCAGTTTTAGCCTGGGTGCCAATGTCGGCTTGAATGTTAACATTTGATGGAACGGTGATTGAAACAGAATCGGCAAAAGTGTCTTGAGTTTTAATCAAGAAGAACGCAAGGCTAAAAATTAGAGCAAAGTTAATCCTTTGGCCTAGACCACAAAAACTTCTTTTGTGTGTGCGTGATTTTAGCACTTAAACCTCCACTTTAACTTATTTTGACTTTATAGGTCGAAATAAATTTACTCTTAATGCTTATATTTTAGCATAAATGGAATGATAAATGGAAGAGCTAAATTGAAGATTTGGGATGTTGTTTGTGGCAGGTTTATGAGAATGAAGAATGGAATAATTAGATTGTTAAGGTTTTCTAGTGAAGACGCCTGGCTTCCCTGGTTCGTCGATACGAGCATATTCGATACCGTCTGGGGATGGAGTGGTTCCGAGCGCACCCACGAGAGCGGTGCATCGATCAAAGATACCTTCGAACTTTGTGACTTTGGTCGTGACGAAGCTATCTGAGGCATATACAGTATTAAGACGGTTGCTATAGTCGAACATATGAGACATATCTTCGACACTACTGGTATCCCAGCCAGTAAGGTCAATTACCTCGAGATAACTAGACCCAAGAGTATTACTCATAGTTACTACGTTACTAACATTAAGTCCGGTGAGATCAATAGTACCATCTTGAGTCGTAGTGTAATAAAACATACTCTGCATATTTTTCACATTTGAGGTGTCAAAAGCGATTTTGACTGGCGCAAAATCAAAAGTATCGTAAGTAAACATACCTTCCGTATTTTCCACTAATGAGGTGTCCAGTCCGGTGAAATCTAGTCGGGTAATACGGGTACCAAGTTCACTAAACATATAACCTAGGTCTGTTAATGAATGGGAATTGATTTTTGGGAAGACGATTTGGCCGAGGTAGTGATTCCCCTTGTAAAGACCTCGAAGTGAGGCAAGGTATGGAGCCTCAACTGGATGATCCGGCCAAATGATTTGCTGGGCAGAGTACTTATTGTCATCAAGGGTAATCTCATCTGGATTTGCTCCACTAAGCATCTCTTCCATGGTGGTGGCGCTATCAAAATTCATGTTGGAAATATCGAGTAATGGAACCTTGAAGCCACCAAACATGTCTTTCATATTAGAGATATGATTGGTTTTAAAGGTAGTCGGAACGGTAGTATTTTGGCTAGAGGTGGTTCGATAAAACATATATGAAGCGTCGGTGATATTTTCAGATTCAATATGGTGAATAAAATCTTTGATATCAAGCGATATAGTATTCGCAAACATGTGATTGGTGTCGGTAGCGCTAGTCAATTTGATTTTATCACCGTTTTCTAGCGTAGCAAGACGAATATTATTGGCGAGGAATGAACTAAAATCTGTAACAGCTGCGGTATTAAAGATATTTGGGAGAGTGATTTTTTGTACATTAGGAAGATTCTTGAACATACTGGCAATATTCTCTAGGGGGCCAGTGGAAATATTATGGAGATCTATCTCTGTAAGATAAGGGCAATCCTGAAACATACTCGACATATCAGTAATATGACTACCACCCATGGGTGCTACATTGAGGGTGAGGCCGCTAATTTCGGATTTATAGAACATCTGAGAGAGATTTTCTGCCGAGGCAAGTGAAAGTTTTGGTAATTTTAGCGTAAAATAATAGGATCCACTTTCCTTAAAGAAGTTACTAAAGTTAGCTGTATTAGTGAAAGTGGCACTAGATAGATTGAATTCGCTAAGAGGTGCTTTTTCAAACATAGAGCCTGCGTCGGTAGATTTGGCAAAAGTGGCTTTAGTTAGAAGTATTTTTGAAGATTTGGTATTCATGAACATGGCGTGAGTGTCAGTGGTTTCACCAAAGATTGCATTTGGAAGCTGGATTAGTGAAGAACTTTGGGTATCCTTGAACATGTTTGTGGTGTTTTTCGTCTTAGCGAAGGTAGCGTTACTTAGAATAGCTTGGCTGATACCACTGCCTTCGAACATGGACTGGGTATCTTCGGCTTCGTCGATAATCCAATCGGAAAAATTAACCTGACCCAAAGATTTCGTATTGCGAAAAGCATAGGCGAGATTTTTAGTGCGATTCACGATGTTGGCGAATTTCTCAACGGTCTGGACTGTGGAATTTTCGAAGATGGATTCAGCACTTTCAATAGGGGAATCTTTGAGATATTCAAAAAATTCTGAAGCTTCGAAGGAGCTGTTGTTATATGCGACAGTATTGTGGAATAGATGGTCGAGATTTTTGACTTTCTTAAAATTTAGGGTGGACTTACTGCGGCCGTCGGCAAAATTGAAGGAGACATGATAGTCGGTCCCGCCAAGTCCGGCATACAGATAGGAAAGATCTTCTGGGAAGATTAATTCTGTAGCATTACTCCAAATGCAGATATTATCCCAGCTGCTACGATAGCCACCGAGATAAACTTCGGCGTCGGAATCTGGCAGGGAGATAACCGAGGTGCGTTCTTTGGTGATATTATCGCTGCATTTATTTCTACCTACGGTAATATTAACCTCTGGCCATAAATCGTTCGGGGTAGTAGTAAGCGGGTTATCGAGATAGCTGGCCTCGGTGATGCCGACAGCTTTTTTGATGGCCTTATTAATTTCGATACCATTAACTAATTGGATAGAAGCTTGATCTTCGGCTAGGAGGGTAAAAATTAGATTGCGATGATATTCGCCAGGTTGTGCAGAGGATTCGAGTTCGAAGCCGAGGTTGAATTTGACAGTATCGGCGGCAGTAAGTGGATCTTTGACTTGCTTGATTTTGAGCGGACTACTAAGACTTGGTATCTGTTGATAAATCTGATCGTCAGTATCTTTGATATTATAGCCGTACTGATTATGCATGTCTCTAGAAAGTACATAATTAGATCCGTAGACAGAAGGGATGGAATAGTCGTTCTTAGGGTCGTTGCTTACTAGTGAACTATCCTCGCTGTCGCTACTAAAAAGTAATTTGTAACCTAATGGACTATTGGTATTAACGGTAATATTGATGGATTTGGAAAACTCCATTCTACTTCCAGCCGAAAAATCGGTTTCGACTTTAACCTCGCCGGGCATGCCTAGTGAGGCAGTCGAGGCATGAGTGCTTTCATAGTGCAGCAAGCAAAATAAAGTGCTGATTAAAAAGATTGATAATATAGTAAAAACCGACCTACCGCTGACGGTCTGTCCATTTCCTCGCTTTGACACGGTTTTTTCTCTCCCATTTATGTTATTTATCTAGTCCTAATAGATAAACCTATGTTAATACATCTAATTTGAGTTTAGCATAAATGGAATAAAATAGCGGAAGAAAAATGATGTAAAATTTAATAGATATCGCTTAAAATATTAAACGTCACAAGAAATAAGCACCAGGATTAGTGGTGCTTATTTTAGAGAGATTAAGAGTTTAGTTGTAGATATTTTCTACGGCGATGGAAGGACCCATGGTGGTAGAAATAAAGATGCTCTTGATGTAT
>JABZKE010000052.1 GCA_015257445.1 Nanosynbacter sp.
TGACTAAGGAATACATGCAAAAAAAACATGGCAAATTCCCAGACTATCTCAAGCAACGTCTCGCTAAAAACGATATTGAAGTTCAGGAAAAATCCAACGAATATGTACTAATCTACAATAATAAAACTATTACCGCTGATAAGCTTAAGGCTGTATATGATTCCGATCAAAAATTTCAATTAGCCTTCACTAAATCCAAGCGAGGTCGCACTGCTAACTTTTTCGACCCAGGTGCCGCTGCTACTTTTAGTTCCATTAAAGTTACTCGAAATCTTTTTAAATCTTTTAAACGCACCGACGATAAAGCTGCTGATGAAAAAGCCTTCCTAGAAACTGATATTGATCAATATAAAGGCCACGGCGCTGAAGGTCGCTATGTCACCGAAGAGGAAAAATCGAAAACCGATGAAGATGGTAATACTAAAACCGTAGTTGAAAATGAACCTCAATCCGTTGAGAGTAAATCTTACAACTCTGACACTCCAGACGTTGATACCGATGGCCAAAAACCAAGTTCCATTGAAACCGAAAAAGCTAACCTAAAAACCGCCAACACCAAAGCTCAAAAATTTATCGACGGTTTATCCGTAGTAGCTGGCGGAGCAACTATTGGTTGTGGTGTTCTTCGTGTTGCTAATATGGTAAGTTTAGCTGTAGCGGCTTCTCAAATTATTAATATGGTACATCATTTCTCCTCCACTATCGAGCCACTCAGTAAGGCTAAGGCTGGACAGGGAAATACTTCACCGATAGATGAAGCTTTATCAAGGTTAACAACATCAAAAAAAGCCAAATTTATCGATACCTCTGATGGACAAGAAAAAGAAGTTGAAGGAGCTCCAGTTCAAGCTCAAGGTGCTTATTCTGTACTTTCAGGCGAAAAAGCTCAACTCAGTCAGACCAAAAACTATGCTATCGAAAATGTTTTTAATGCAGCTCAATTCAGTATTGCTACCTCTACTACCGCCAATGCTGGCTGTGCTGTTGCCAGTTTTGCTGCTTCCGTAGTTGATATTGCTTCTAATGTTGCAGCGGTTGTTACTACACCTTTTAGTGCCGGTGCTAGTATTGTTGCTGTAACTGTACTCAAAAAGTTTGCCGCCCAAAAATTACTTAGCACTATTAGTGGTTTTGCTATTAAAGCTGGTCTTGCTGTACTTATTCCATATGTCGCTAAGACTATTTTTAGCAACCCCGCTCTCGCATTACAGGGTATACCTGGCGGTGAAAGTTTTGTTGGTGGCGCAAACATCATGAATGGTCGCATCGGACGCCAAGCTGCCGGTCAAGGTCCCGCCTCAAAAGAAATTGCCGATGCCTATTTCCAAGAAACCGTCATTGCTGCCAATGAAGAAGCTAAACTCGATCGCATGAATCGTAGTCCATTTGATACCTCTAGCCCTAATACTTTTCTTGGTAATCTTGTAGTGCGTTTTGGTTACATGCCATATAATAATAGTTTTTTGAAAAATCTTTCCGATTTCACTTCAAATACTTCCAGGAGTGTTAATACTCTTGCTAATATTACTTCCACAAACACTTTTGCTGCAAACGGTGTTGTAAGTACTGTTTATGATTCCAATATTGCTGGTGTAAATTTCAAAAATCAGAGACAAGATTCCAAAATTTGTCAGCGTCTTGCTAATATTGGTGCTGTCTGTGATATGTATGGTTCAGATATTAGCGCCTCTGATCCAAGTCTAAAGAATCTTGATGAATCCGACTCTACTTATCAAAGTATTATCAAAAAATATACCACTAAAAAGGATAATAAAATCCAAGTCATTGAAGCCAGTCTTCTCGATAATAAAATTCGTTATTGCGACAACCGTGAATCGCCATTTGGTGTTTTCGACCAAAACATTATGGATGATTTAATCCAGAAAAAAGAAAAGGCTCTAGAAAATAGCGGTATATTTGGTAAAATTATCCATCAAAATCTCTTCGGTTTTATACCTGATTTAATGGGGCTAAAAGATGGTATTGAAAAACTTATTGCCGCTGACCCAGATGCACAAGCCTGGGCTTCAGGTAAAAACTGTGTCATGGGTGAATCCAATCCACATTGGAAAGAAATGCGTTATCTCCAAAAATTCGTCGAACGTAACCGCATCTGTACCCAAACTAAGTGTGAAGACAATACAGACTCTGCCGGCAATCTTCAAGACCCAGTTCTAGCTGCAGCCACCAGATATCGCCAAGAAAATCCAATTGACAATTCCACCTCCGGCCAACTCGCTAGATTCTCTGGTCTTAGAAAGACGGATGCTCAGTTTGTTTTAGCCACTATTAATTATTACAATTATCTAGCCGAACATCGCCCACCAGAAACCTTAGCAGATATTCTCATGAAGCCAGTCAAAACTTTCATTACCGGCGAATCACTCTACCGTTCCACTCTCGCCTCTCAGATTACCTATCTCAAGCAAGATATCGACACTAAATCTAATCAAGAAAAGGGAACTAAATACAGTCTCGATTATAAGTTCCGTTTCCAAACTTCTCTCGTTTAATGCTATAATTAAATTACATGAATAAGGTCAAAACACTTTCTAAAAATCTCAAAAATTTCTTTTTGAACCCACGTTTTATAGTTTCTTTCTTCATTCTTCTTATCTCCACCGTTATTAATGCTACCTATGTCCATGCCGAGAATGATGATAATATTTTAGACTTCTATGATAGTAATAATATTTTCTATTATGACGGTAAAGCCAGTAGTGGTGGCTGTAACTCACCATTAGATTTATCTAATAATACTTTATATAATGGTGAACCAGTAATTGATCAAGCAAGTCTAAAGAAAATTGAAGAAAATAAACCCGTTTATGAAGAATACGCTAATAAATATGGCTTTGAATGGCAAATTATTGCCGCAATTCATGGTATGGAATTTAGCTATCGTACTGACAAAAATCCTAATAATGGACAAGGTGTATATCAATTTTTAGAGCAAGCCGGCAAATTTCCACCTAATAAAAAACTGACTTGGGATGATTTTAAAGAACAGACCAATGAAGTAGCTAGACAAATTAAAGAGGTCTATGGTAAAAATATGGATCTATCATCAGAGGATGGCATAAAACGTATGATGTACTCATATAATAGTGGACCAGGTGGTAGCTCCTTATATAATAGAAATGCCAGAGATTGGCTTCACTATACCGACGAACAAATCAAAAACGGTGAAGGTTCACCATATGTCATGAATCTTGCTGACGAACAGCGTGATTCACGACACAATGAACATTGGCAAGAATTTCATTGTGATTATAATTGTGTAGGTCGTGCCACAGTTCGACCTGGTGCATTTCTAATTTATAAAGCTCTAGGCGGACGTGGATCAGCCAGCGGTAATAATTGTATTGGTGGTGCAACTGGTAATCTAATTGTTGATACCGCTCTTAAATTAGCTTGGCCACAAAATGAATTATCTAGAGCTAAACATTTTGAATTGGTTCCAGAATACAAGTCAGCCATGGAGCAGTTTAACCTAACTGGGAAATTTTCACCTCCAGGGGCATCATGTGATGTTTTTGTCTCAGCAGTGATGGCTTTGTCTGGTATTGATCCAGAATTTCCAAAACACTGTTGCGGTGTTTCGAATAATGGTGATACCTATACTTATGTTCATGGTTCGCCACTATATGAACGTCTACCATACGATGATAATTTTCTACGAAATAAAGCAAACTATAATGATCCAAATCTTCAGAACGGTGACATTCTTTTAAAAACATCCGGTAATGGAAATGGCGAAAGCTATGGTCATATTGCTATCTTTTATAGAGATTCCTCAAATGTTCCTCACATGATACACGCATCAAAAGGTGATAGAACGGGTGCCGTTACTGGTGTCTATGGTGCACCTTTTGAAATTTGGCGTTATGTTGGAGATAAACCAATAAATACTAATACAACTATAGAAAATAATACTAATAAAAATACTGACAAGAATGCCAATAAAGCATCTAATAACACTGAAAATATACCAGTATCACAATAATTTAGGAAAATATCATGTGGGTAAATAAATTTCAAAATCTAACTAAGTTACAAAAATCATTAGTATTTATTTTACCAATTTCATTAGTGATAATTATTGTTTTCTCATTTTTATATACCTCCACATACAATGCTAAAGTTAAAATCCTTATTGCTCCGAAAACCGCAGAACTCTATATTGATGGAAAAAAATATAATAATTCTGGTTCAATATCTCTAACTTCTGGTGAAAAACAAGTTCTAATTAAGGCTAATGGTTTTCAAGAATATAATAAAAAAATAAACTTTTCTAAAGACAAAACAAATCTTATCTATCAATGGTTAATACCGACAGAAGATAATAAAAATTATTATGACAATAACAAAGATGAGTGGACCCTACGTGAGACAATAGATCAATCCGGCTTAGCTATTGAAATGGAAGAATACAACAATGACCCAATTTTTAAAGTCACCCCGGTCGCCAATTATAAGCTCGGTTTTTCCGCCTCAGCCTCACGTGATG
>JABZKE010000053.1 GCA_015257445.1 Nanosynbacter sp.
AGATTAAGATATTTCTCAAAATGCGAAAGATAGTAGGTGGTAAAATCCTGACGAAATTTTCGACGCAGCTCCTTGATGAAACTTGATTCCTTACCATCGACAGTAAGTAAAATTACCTGCTTTTTGGCACGAGTGAGAGCGACATAAAAGAGGCGACGTTCTTCATTGGCGGAGATTTGATCTAGTTTTAATTCATCTGCAATTTTCATTAACTCAGTTTTAAGTGGCGGATCTTTGACGTGAGCTGGAAAACCCAGTTTAGCTTTTCGATTATTGAGGAGGATTACGCAGTCAGCTTCGAGGCCTTTAGATTGATGTACGGTAAGAAAGCGAATTTTTAAGTCCGGTCGCGGACAAAATACTACCCCGTTAGAGGTTAAATTAAACTGCGTGCAGTGCAGAAGACGAAATTGATCCACCTGGAAACGACCAAGCAGCAAGATTGAACTGCCCCGCGGAAGAGATTCAAAATAATGCGTCAGAACCTCTAGGTCGATTCGCTCCGAATCGCCGCAGATTTCGACAATAGCCTCGGAAGAGTCTTCTTTTTGGCTTCGAATTTGTTTTCGAATCTGTGCATGGTCCTGCATGATAAAATTCGAGCTTAACCTTGCGAGGGTGGGGCCGAAACGATAAGTTTTCGAGATACGATGCAGGGAAAAATCGCCCCAAAAACGACGAAAATTCAGAGTAAAATCGACACGACTGCCACTAAAACCATAAATCGCCTGCCAATCATCACCCACCGCGAACAGATTGGCCTGTGAAGATTCGATGAGAAGACGGAGGAATTCCTGTCGGAGAGCCGAAAGATCCTGATATTCGTCGACAATGATGTAGTGAAACCGAGTTTTAATCTGGCCGGAACGAAGATATCGAATTGCCAATTTGATGAGCTCAGAAAAAGTAGTCTGGTGATTTTCTAAGAGTTCTGATAATTCCCTTTGGTATTTTTCGGAAACCTCGAGAAATAATTTACTATATTCTGGCGAAGAAATTTTACTGGCGATTAGAGACAGTGTGGCAGGATCTAGCTCATGCAGATCGAGGAATTCACGAATAATTGATTCCTGCGTAACGTTATCACCTGAATCCGATTCTAAAATATTATCTTCACTGGAATCCAAATCATGAGCCTTTTCTGTTTTAAGTTCGCAATTATTAGTCAACTTAGACTCAAGCGAATCGGAACTTAACTCATTTGTTTCAACTGAAAAATCTGGCCACAATTTTCGTAGCAATTTTAGAGCCAAACTATGAAAGGTCTCAATCGTAATATCGGGCGGTGGAGACTTTCTGAGCAAGATTCGCTCCGCAAATGTTTGATAATATTCGCGCAAGAAACGTTCTCTGAGTTCTGTGGCAGAGTCATGGGTAAAGGATAAAACTAGTATTTCTGGTGGGCTGGCGAAACCGGATTGCAAGAGATAAAGAATTTTGCCGAGAATGGTGGTGGTTTTACCGGAACCTGCACCGGCTACGACTAGATTAAATTTGGCAGGGTCATAAATTGATTTGCGTTGCTCCCTGTCGAGCGGATGATTTTCGACACGAAAATCTAGTGGCAGAGTATCGAGAGATTTACTATAGAATTGACGAGTAGAAAAACGCACCGATGAAATATTTGATATCTGGTCGACTTCGGTTTTTTTGAATAGGTTTTTGGTTGTTAGGTTTTTCGACATATTTGGCTCCTTTTTTTATTTAAGAGCCAAGATTATTTGAAAATTAGAAAAAACAGCGATTGCGACAGGAATTTTAAGAATCTGAATTCTTATCCAAAAACCTCCGCGTAAAAATAATTTAACAAAAAATCATAGCTCTCACTATGATCTAATCTTGTGGTGCCCGAAACAGGACTTGAACCTGCACCTAGAAGCTAGACTAGCACCTGAAGCTAGCGCGTCTGCCAATTCCGCCATTCGGGCTTGAGATAATTATACCCCAAACCCGACGATTCGTGAATTAGAATGAATTTTGATTTTCTTAATTTTTGAGAAGACACTAGAGGTTCTTGGTGGTTTGATTTTTACTAGCGTTGAATGTATCACCATTTTTATTGGTGTAGACAACATCACCATTAACTACTTTTTGACTGGCAATCTCACCGAAGTCAGCAGGAGCCGAATAAACATCTGCTGTGCCGCCACCACGTACATTGATTGTGGTTTTTTGAGATTCTTCAAGATAGCTCTTTTGAGCCTCGAGAACACGTTCTTGCTTAATACCATCAAAGTCGGCAATAAGACTTGGATCTTTAAGTGAAGCCGCACCCAACTGATTAAATGCATTCTGCAGGTTAGTAGTATCAAGACCAGATTCTTCGAGTTTTTGAACTTCAAATTTAGAAATTTTCTGCAATTTTTCAGCATTGAGATCGCCGAGCGTACTCACCATACCACGTTCGTAGGTGCCACCCATTAGACCAGACTTTACTTCTTCACCCTTCATGTCGCCGCCCTTGTTGATATAGTTTCCAAATTGATTATTCATAACCTGATATTTATCAGCAAGACCAGGGGTCTGTAATGCAGCGTGCGCCATTTGACCAAATGCACGATTCGAGATTTCCATATCCTTATTACTGGCAATTTGTTTTTCGAAAGCCTTTTGACCCGCTTTGGTAGACATAAGACTCTTTGTAAGTGCACGAATTCGACTATCATTAGCACGCTTTTGGTCGTCGTTCATCAGACCGTAATCTGCCTTACTTGCATCCTGCAACATTGCAACCATCTGATCCGGTGTGTACCCTTCGTTAGCAAAGAGCATCATATTATTCTTATCTTCACTATCCATAAGCTCATTCTGTGCAGCAGCCTGAAGACCCGCAAATCCAGACCCTTCATAATTACTCAAAGCAATACCCGCAGCCGCACTACCACCGGCGCGCATTTTAGCGTCTTTTAAGACTGCTCCTGCAGCTTCCGTCTGACGCCTACGTTGAGACGTTGAAAGAGTACCACCAGCGTCCTCAATGGCCTTGTATTTCCTAAGTCTACTAAGTGAGCGATTCAGGTTTTTATCAGAATTAAAATCACTCTTCATATTCTTATAAAATTCTGATGCACCAATAGCTCCACCGGCCATACCAGCACCCTTGAGGGCTCCACCACGAATTTTATCGAAGGCACCAGTAATAGCACCGAGACCAGCAAGAGACTTCGAGGTCATGGATGGAATTGCGAAATAAGGAAGCACATTTAGAAGTCCACCGACAATCATCATAAGTGGGTCATCACTGGTTCCAACAATAATTGATGAAGCAAGTGCTCCAGCTGAAGTAGCGAAGATAAACATTGGGTAAAGCATTAGGAGAGACTTAACAATAGAAAGATATTTCTTAGTTATGGCAGAGGTATTTGGCAAAGCATATAAGACCATCATAAGCGGCGCAAGTACAATCACCATAATAATAGCGGCTTGACGAATAGTTAACGTAATAAAGCCGAAGAAGACCGAAATAAGTGCGGTGACAATAAACATGACAACAGGTAATATCAACGCTGGACCAGATAGCAAGACAGCACCAATACCCGCAGCTCCGGCAACACCGGTAACCATGCCTGCAATCTTAGTTATAAGATCAGCGGCTCTAGCAGAAGCATCCGCATCCATACTATCAACCGCAACAGATCTAATCAAAGACCCAACGCCGTTACCAACGATATGCGACAAATCTATCAAGACGCCCAGAATCAAATACGAGAAATTGACAAGGATAGCGGTGACAATGAGCTTTGGTAAGATTTTCTTAATATTGTAATTAGAGATACCAACATTGGTTACCTGAGAAAACACCACAACGAGTAACATAATCACGAAACCAATATTCGCAATATTACGGAAGGTAGACCAAGCCTTATAGATTGATGATCCCTGATCATCAAATTGCTTGATAATAGAATCATGGACAGTAGTTAGACCAGTAATATATCCAAGAAGACCACTAGTAGTAGAGGCTCCATCAGCAATGGCTGGACAGAGCATCCAAGAAAGGAAGCCACCGTTTTCCTGACAGTAACTTTGCTTAGCATCTTCGTTGGTACTAGTGGTGTCATCAACACTAGTTTCATCAACAACAATCTTCAATTTATTTGTTTCAAGACATTTTTTACCGCCTTGACCGTCGTCGACGGTAAAATCTTTATTTAATAAAGCGTTTGATAGTATTTTATATTCTTCTTTTTCTTCGTCTGTAAGCGGGATCTTAGCATCGATTTTAGCACCATACTCTTTTACTATAGAATTTGCCTTCTCGATCACCTCTTCGGTATTACAGGCATCTGTTTTAGCGTTAGCAATCGTTTTTCGATAAGCATCAAAATCTTCATTTATTCTTTTTGCTAATTCTAGACAAGTTAACGGTGTCTTACTATTTTTTGGATAATAACTAGAA
>JABZKE010000054.1 GCA_015257445.1 Nanosynbacter sp.
TAGTCATTTATTTTTCTGGAGGTAAACTACGGATTGTAGGACAGGAGTAGTCGTCTTCAGCCTATCTATGCGTGGTTTGTATCTAATTCAGAAGGTCTTCTATCATTTTGGAGGTAAAATATGAATTCAAAAAGAAATGATGTTTCAGATGAAGAGTGTTTAACTACGGTTGTTTATTTTGCATCTGGTATTGCACTATTTATTCTATTCTGTATGAGTAGCTTACAATTAAACAGGAATAGATATTCTGAACAATCAATTCAGAGTGAAAAAGATCCGGTTATTAGAGAACAAAAAGAGTTAGACAGAAAGAAATCGGAGATCCTGAACCTAATTATTAGATTAAGTATGGCATCTATTGATCCCCCATATCTTTCCATTTTTCAAGTTTAAACCTATGATTAAAATGCTCAGCATAGTGAGTATTTTTCTACATCAAAAAGCCCCGCATTTCTGCGAGGCTCTTTTTTGGAGATTAATTTCGTCTTATGACTACATTTGCATCGATATCCTTAAACAAATCATCGCGATTAAGGGTAGACTCATGTCCAACCAGAGCATTGGTGCGCTCCACTACTCGCTTGATCAGATCCACCGAATCCTCACGCACATAATATAATGCACGGTATTGATCTTTAGACAGATCGTAGTTGGGGCTGCTCTCGACTATGCGCTTTAGCTGCATCTCTGCATAGAAGGTAGAAAGTTCCGGTGAAAGTAATAAAACATTACCGTCATTGGAAAAATACGATCCACCATTATGATCAATATCTGTGAGCTTCATCTTGTGCATCACGTGATAAAAATCTTCTGGTCTCGCATCGGTTCTGCCATAGCCGGAATTTGGGAAAAGCCGGTCATCTTTCACATAGTAAACTTCAATACCATTTACACCAATACCGTAAAATAGTCCACTTATATGTCGGCGTGAATCAATGCGGTAGGGTACCAGACGTTTTTCAAAATCTGCCATGCTGCCAAGATTGTTTACCTGCTTACTATCCACCCCATAATTAGCATCGAACCGAATCATTAACTTCGGATTGGCTTCGCTAATGAAGGTATAGACGTCTATCGCCGGGAAACTATCAGCCAATCTGAGATTGAACCCGTTATCTCTCATATAGCCAACTAGGTCGAACTCGCCAAATCTCGTGTAAGTCTTTGGGTTATTCTTCTGGTGGGTTGGGAGTGACTCAGAGGCTTCTTGTTTGATACGCCTCAGCATGTACTCCGCTGTGAAAGAAATAGTGTCCGGTTCGTCTGGCTCAATCGGCTCCATGGGGTCGAGCTTAGTGGTATGAAATTCATCCACTAGATTCTGCACCAGGAACTGCGTATAATTAATTCCGTCAGCTCCGGTAAAATTCGGTGTGCGTCCGTTCAGATATGGATTCAAGAATCCCGCATCGGTACCGTCCTTGATATAAGTCGGTATATTCCGATAGTGGTAGTAGCTATTCTCTCCGGCATCCGTATTTACCTCAAGCACCGAATTTCCTCTGATATTCTGGGTTAAATGCTTCGGGAAGAGAATTACATTACTTGGCACCATAAAATCCGAGATATAGCTGCCAGATTGCGACTCAAGCCGATCTCTCAGGTCTTCCACTTCTCTGATATTAAATTCAGAAACCATCTGGAATGTGCCTGGGTGCGACCTACTTGGATCGGGATCTTTTAGCGGTGCTAATCCATAATCATTTCTGGCTGCCCGCCTAGCTTCCAATACATCAGGGGTGGCATCCTTAATCGGACCGGCTACTTCGCCGCCACCGAATTCGGAAGCATCCACCGCTGCCGTCAGTTGAGCGTCCATCTCGTATGGATTATCGGTTTCTTCCTCAGGCTTTACTTCCGCCTTCGCGGTAGTTTCTACTTCGGAAGTCTCCGGAACTACGGTTTTACTCTGGGCGTTGCAAGCAACTAAGCCGAGAGCGAGTGACAAAAACAGGAATTGTTTCTTCATCGTACACCTCCATTTTAATGTGCGTAGGGTAAAAGTAGCCTAAAAGTTAACTATATTCTACAATTTTTTCACAAAAAAGTCAATTTTAACATAATTGGATTAATTACTGGCAAAAAGCTGCAAAATATGGTAAAATATGTAAGTTAGTTTTTCAAAAAATGGAAAAATCAGTAAGTTCTTTAGAAAAGGGGGAAATTGTATGTTTGCAATACTAGTAACGTTGTCGTGCTTTTTGGCTGGTCTATTCTGTCTTGTGCTGAACTATTTTCGCATTATTCTGATTCTACGGATTGATATTTTCATCTGTGGTTGGATTGTATTGACCTTACTTCCGGTACTCGTGTCTATAATCTATCATGAACGTAAGAAACTTCTAGCGGAAAGAATTGCTAGAATTGATGAAGAAATGGACCAGGGTTGCTATCATTTTCAGTTTGATAGAAGCCCCAAGAACAGAATCCCTAAAATCGCAGACGACGAAGTTGATTTTGATGATTATGGCTGTGGCTGTGAGTGGGATCGTGAACGCCATGATTTAGTCAAAGTCGTACCGGAAGATTAAAACTGCAAATTTAAATTAAAAATCACACCAGCCCATCTGGGCTAATTTTACTACAACATCGAAAAACTAACTGTCAAGGCGTCAATTTGGCGCCTTTTTTCTGGATTTCTCTCTTTACTTATTCTTTAAAATCTATTAATATATAGATATATCTAGCTTCTTGGCTGGTTAATATTAGTGCCAAGGAGAATAATATTAAAGGAGAATAATAAAGAATGGCAAATTTCGACCGTTCCAAGCCACACATTAACGTTGGTACTATGGGTCACGTTGACCACGGTAAGACTACTCTTACTGCTGCTATTACCACCGTACTTGCGAAGCGCCTCCCATCTGAAGTTAACAAATCAGTTGCTTACGATCAGATCGACAACGCTCCAGAAGAAAAAGCTCGTGGTATTACCATTGCTACCTCTCACCAAGAGTACGAATCAGAAAAGCGTCACTACGCTCACGTAGATATGCCAGGCCACGCCGACTACATTAAAAACATGATTACCGGTGCTGCTCAAATCGATGGTGCTATCCTCGTAGTTGCTGCTAACGATGGTCCACTTCCACAAACTCGTGAGCACGTACTTCTCGCTCACCAGGTGAACGTACCAAAAATCATCGTCTTCCTCAACAAGATGGATCTTGCTGACCCAGAACTCGTTGAGCTCGTAGAAATGGATGTCCGTGAACTTTTGAACAAGTACGGCTTCGATGGTGACAACGCTCCAATCATCAAGGGTTCTGCTCTTAAGGCTCTTGAAGGCGACACCGAAATGGAAGACCGCATCATGGATCTCGTCCACGCTATGGATGAATACTTTGACATTCCTGAACACGATCTTGACAAACCATTCTTGATGCCAATCGAAGATGTCTTCTCCATCAAGGGTCGTGGTACCGTCGCTACCGGTCTTATCGAACAGGGTGTTGTCAAATTGAACGACGAAGTTGAAATCGTTGGTTTGAAGCCAACCCAAAAGTCTGTCGTTACTGGTATCGAAGCTTTCCACAAGACTCTTAACGAAGGTGAAGCTGGTGATAACGCTGGTCTCTTGCTCCGTGGTATCGAACGTGAACAAATCGAACGTGGTCAGGTTATTGCTAAGCCAGGTTCTATCACCCCACACACTGAATTCGAAGCTCAGGTTTACATCTTGAAGAAAGAAGAAGGCGGCCGCCACACCCCATTCTCAAAGGGTTACAAGCCACAATTCTACTTCCGTACTACCGATGTTACCGGTGAAGTCGAACTTCCAGCTGACAAAGAAATCGTTATGCCTGGTGACACTGTTACCTTCCAGGTTAAGCTTCTTTCAGCTATCGCTATGAACAACAACGACCGTTTCGCTATCCGCGAAGGTGGCCGTACTGTCGGTTCTGGTGTTGTTACCAAGATTATTAAATAATCTATAACAGCCTAAATACCTCTCCTTCGGGGGAGGTATTTTTTGTCTTGACGAACCTCTGTTTTTATCGTAAAATAAATCTACTATTATTAATTGAATTCTAAAAACTCATTGACGCTCTAAGCATCTGAAGTTATAGAATTAGAAGGAAAACATGGCAGACGCAAAAAACGAAGGCTTGAAGATCCGTATTCGTCTCAAAGCCTACGACCATCGTGTAATCGACCAAAGCGCTAAGCAAATCGTCGATACCGCTATCCGTACTGGTGCCGCCGTTTCTGGCCCAGTCCCACTACCAACTAAGCGCAGTACTTTTACTGTGGTGAAATCACCTCACGTTTACAAGACCGGTGGTGAAGCTTTCGAAATGAAGATTCACAAGCGTCTCATCGACATCACCAATGCTACCCCAAAGACCATTGATGCACTTCAAAACTTGTCTTTGCCAGCTGGTGTCGA
>JABZKE010000055.1 GCA_015257445.1 Nanosynbacter sp.
ATTCTTTATGGTGTTGAAAATCTTAAAAAATCGGAACTTGATGCGCGTATGCGTCATGCTGCTAAAATTGCTCAGGCTGAAGAATTCGTTACTAAATTAAAAGATCAATACGATGCGCCAATTTCTCAAGGTGGTACCAATGTTTCCGGTGGCCAAAGGCAGCGTCTCGCCATCGCTCGTGCTTTAGCCAAGCAACCTGAAATTTTAATTTTCGATGATGCTTTTTCAGCTCTTGATATGAAAACCGATAAGAAGCTCCGTGAAGATTTGAAGTCGGAAATTCAGGACACTATCGTGCTGATTGTGGCGCAACGTATTAGTACGATTAAAGAAGCCGAACAAATTATTGTGCTCGATCAGGGAAAGATGGTGGGGAAGGGTACACATTTAGAACTTTTAAGAAAGTGTAAGGTCTATCAAGAAATCGCCAAATCTCAATTCTCGGAAGAAGAATTTGCGGATGAAATGCGCCAGGCTAAGGAGGGAAAATAATATGTCTAAAAATTCAAAAAGCACTCAAAAGAAAACTACTCGAGCCTCTAAACAGACTATTAAGCGCTTCCTCGCTTCTGTGAAAAAATATCATTTTGGTTTGCTCGGCTCGGCGCTGCTTGCTCTAATGTCGGCTGGGCTCGTAGTGGCCGGTCCATATCTTTTGGGTCTCATCACTACTGAAGCTTTTGACGCTTTGCGTGCTGGTCAGGAAATTAATTTCGCTCGTATCAGCTCACTACTTTTAACCCTAGTTGGTCTCTACCTTATCTCTGCTACTATCAGTTATGTTGAGGGCTATGTTGCCGCAGTTATTTCAGCTAAATATGCCAAAGAAATGAAACGCCAAATTCTAGCTAAGTTTTCGCGTTTGCCGATGTCCTATTTTGATAAAACTCAGAATGGTGACACTATGTCGATTATGACTAACGATGTGGAAACTATCGCTGCTTCACTCTCGCAAACCCTTTCTCAAATTATTACCAACATTACGCTTCTGGTTGGTTACCTTGGTATGATGATTTATATTTCTATCCCCATGTCGGCCGTTTCTGTCATTGTGGTACCAATCTCCATGCTTGCCGTTTCTAAAGTTGTAAAGAAGGGCTCAGAATATTACAAAAAGCAACGCAAAACTCTCGGTAAATTAAACTCTGAAATCGAAGAAAATTATGGTGGCCAGCTCATCATCAAGGCTAATAATCACGCCGAAAAATCCAAACAAGATTTTGCTACTGTCAATGAAAAACTTTATCAGGAAACTTTTAAGGGTGAATTTTATGGCTCACTCACATACCCTATCACCCACCTCTTCCTCGATTTGGCTTTTGTGGGAATTTGTCTGCTCGGTGGCTACTATGCTCTAATTGGTGCTCTCACTGTTGGTAGTATTCTGGCATTCTTGCAGTATGTTAGTCGTTTCACTCAGCCAATTGCTGATACTGCGCAGCTTTCTTCTACTATTCAGCAAACCTTGGCTGCCGCTGACCGCGTTTTTAACTTTCTCGAAGAACTGGAAGAAGATGCTGAAGATTTTACTAGTCAATTTAAAGCTATCACCAAGGATGGTAAATTCCGTGGTGAAGTCGAATTTTCCCATGTTAACTTTAGCTACGATGGCGTCAAGCCAATCATTAAAGATTTTTCTGTCAAAATCGATCCAGGCATGCAGGTGGCTATTGTCGGGCCAACTGGTGCCGGCAAGACTACTATCGTTAGCCTTCTCATGCGCTTCTATGATATTCAAAGTGGAGAAATTAAAATCGATGGCATCTCCACCAAACAAATGAAACGTAGTGAAGTTCGTAGTCTTTTCGGTATGGTATTGCAAGATACATGGCTATTCTCAGGTACTATCTTAGAAAATCTTAAATACGGCTCTTCCAATGTTACTTTCGAGCAGGTCGAAGCCGCTGCCAAGATGACTGGTATCGACCATTTTATCAAGTCACTTCCAGATGGCTACGAGACTAAAATCTCTGAAGATTCTGATAATATTTCCGCCGGTGAAAAACAGCTTCTCACCATTACCCGCGCCATTATTACTAATCCGAAAATGATGATTCTAGATGAAGCCACTTCCAATGTCGATACGCGCACTGAGCAAATTATTCAGCGCGCTTTTGATAAGCTCACCGAAGGTCGTACTTCCTTCGTGATTGCGCACCGCCTCTCGACCATTCGCAACGCCGACATTATCCTCGTGATGAAAGAGGGAAATATTGTCGAGCATGGCAATCATGATGAATTGATGAAGCTTGATGGTTTCTATGCTGAACTTTATAATTCTCAATTCTCGGAAGAAGCGGAATAAATAAAAATGATTAATCTCACGAAACTCTTGGCATCCACTGAACTTTCGCCAGAATTTCGTGAGTTTTTTCAGGCCGAGCTTGCATCTGGAAAATTCGATTCCTTGCTAGAATTTTTTAATTCAGACTCGTTAGGCTACCAAGAAATTTATCCTGCTCCAACCCAAATTTTTCGGGTTTTTAAATTGCCCCTCGAGAAAATCAAGGTAGTAATTCTTGGCCAAGACCCCTATCATACTCCTGGCGTAGCAGATGGTTTAGCCTTTTCGGTTCAAATCAATAAGCTCGCGCCGAGTCTCCGAAATATTTTAAAAGAAGTAAAATCTGACATCGGCCAAACTATTATTCAAAACGGCGACCTCACGCCATGGCTCGAACAAGGAGTCTTTCTCCTCAATAATGTGTTAACCGTCGAAAAAGGTCACGCCGGTTCGCACCGTCAAATCGGCTGGGAACAAATTACCGAAGACTGTGTAAAGATGCTTAGTGCCAAACTTCCGCACGCCGTATTTATTCTCTGGGGTTCTGATGCTCAAACTAAAGCCAAACTTATCGATCAATCGAAGCATTTAGTTTTGCAATCGGCTCATCCCTCGCCACTTTCAGCCTATCGTGGATTTTTTGGGTCCAAACCATTTTCTCGGGCTAATCAATTTTTGAAGTCTCATGGTTATGAAGAAATTCAGTGGTGAAATCATAAAATAAAATCTAAAATCTAAAATAGTCTAAGCCATTCATTCTTCTTCCATAACATAAAAAATCTCCCATCGCTGGGAGATTTTCTTAACCTAAATTGATTAGATTGAACGGCAGATTACACCACCACCTTCACGCTTGTAAAGGACGGAAACTTTGTTACCACCAGTAGAGTGGACGGCAGTTTCACCATCACAGGAAGAGTTCACCACAATACTCACAGTGTGACCAGCATTACCCTTGGATGCGTAACGGTCGTTTGAAGTGTTATCTTCGGTACCTTCAGATTGTTGAGTGAAGGTGTAGTGAGTGCGTTGACCATTCTTACATTCCTTGGATTCTGGATCGTAGCTATCAGCTGCCTTGCAGGAGCTAATCTCCAAGCTATATGGTTGACCATCTGGGTCAGAGAATTTCTGCTTGGTATCAGTTCCGATTAGATATGCATCGTAGAAATAAGCCCAGGAAGTACGTTCGGCGGCTTTGAAGACGTCATTATCGACATCTGTGTGACCACTCACGTAGGCATCTTTATCCAAGCTAGGAATTTTTTGGTTATTGTTAGATTGATATGAGTTTAATTGGGTGGTAATACGGTTTACGTCGTTAGCACGTGCAGTATCTCTTTGCATGATTTGCATTGCAGGGAGTGCAATAAAGACCATGAGGAAGATCATTGCTGCGACCGCCAAAACGAGCACCACTTCGATAATGGTAAACCCATGTTTAAAATTTTTATTTTGCTTAAACATATGTCTGTTCCTTTCTGAGACTTTGTTTATCTATAACCCAATCATAAGCTTTACCTACCAAAAATTCAAGAGGTTTATGCTAAAATAAAGCTAAACCATTATCGGGAAATTTATAAAATGTTTGAACTTCAGTGGATTTTTCTAATTTTCGGCGCGATTTTCGGCGCCATTCTCGGCTCTTTTGCTTGTTGCCAGGCTTGGCGTCTTCGCCTGCGCTCAGAAGGTAGGAAACTAGGGAATCGTTCGGTTTGTCTACATTGTGGCCATCGTCTGAGTCGGCTTGAGTTAATCCCGATTTTTTCTTGGCTCTTTCTCGGCGGCAAATGTAAAAAATGTAAAACCAAAATTGGCCTCATGGAATTTTTTTCCGAAATCACCATGGCTTTGATTTTTGCCGGCTTTTCTTTTCGCACTGGCTCATTAGTTCAACAAATCCTACAACATTCCGGTCCACTAGCTGTCACGCCACTAATTATTTTTGAAGTTATCAAGCTTTTGCTTCTCTTCGCTATTTTTACTATTATGTGGATACTGCTGGTATATGACA
>JABZKE010000056.1 GCA_015257445.1 Nanosynbacter sp.
AATTGCTTCTTTTACGACTTCCTTAGCTTCCTCAGCACCGAAGAAACCTTTCACCTCAGTAGTGCCAGGCTTCTTCAAATCTTTGTAATGATTGAAGTGGAATTCGATTTGATGGATCAATTGCTTTGGCAAATCTTCCAAAGTTTGGTACTTATCACCGTTATTGCGATCATCTTCTGGCACACAAATAATCTTGTCATCAACTTCATCAGAGTCAACAAACTTCATTACGCCAAGAATACGGGCCTTCATATAAATACCAGTGGTCAAAGGCTGATCAGTGATCATCAAAACATCGAGTTCATCGCCATCCTCATCGAGAGTTTGAGGGATAAAACCATAATTACAAGGCTTTGCAAATGCCATTGGTTCGACACGGTCAAGCATAAAGCAAGCATTTTTGCGGTCCCATTCAATTTTGTGGTTAGAACCAGTAGGAATTTCGATCACTACATTTAGTTCATCATTTTCGTAGTCACCTGGGGTCAAGATTTTGTTAAAATCAGCCATATTTCTCCTTTATTTTTTCTTATTATACCATTTTTTCTCTCTGTGCTAAACTAAAACTATGGAATTTACTGATTTGAGAAAACCTCTTGCCGAACGCATGCGACCACAAAGTCTCGACGAGGTTTTTGGGCAAAAAACTATTATCGGTAAGGGTAAAATTCTCACAGAGTTAATCAAATCTAAGGAACCGACCAATCTTATTTTCTGGGGCCCTCCCGGCACTGGTAAAACCACCCTAGCTCGCATTATCGCCAAAGAACTTGACGCTGACTTCATCGAACTTTCCGCCGTCACCGCTCATAAATCCGATGTCGAGCAAGTGGTCGAACGCGCGCGCCAAAACTGGAATCTCAAAGTCCGCACCCTGCTTTTTATTGACGAGATTCATCGTTTCAATAAAGCCCAACAAGACGCTTTTTTACCTCATGTCGAATCTGGTCTCATCACACTCATCGGTGCTACTACAGAAAATCCGAGTTTCGAAGTCATCCCCGCACTCATTTCGCGTAGTCGCGTAGTGATTTTATCTACCTTAAAAGATTCTGACATCAAAGACATTCTACTTCGCGCCATCGAAAGGGAATATCCGAAAGCCAAAATCGACCCCGAAGTCATCGATTTTCTTGCTCACCTTAGTCACGGCGACGCGCGTTCCGCCTTGGGCGACCTCGAGCTCTGTCTTTCGTTAAAAAATAAACTCACTCTCGATTTTGTCACTAAAACTTTAAATAATAAGGTCAATTATTTTGATAAATCTGGCGATCGCCACTACGACACAATTTCTGCTTTCATCAAATCCATGCGCGGCAGTGATGTCGACGCCACACTTTATTACCTCGCCCGTATGCTTGAAGGTGGAGAGGATCCGAAGTTTATCGCCCGTCGTATGGTAATTTTTGCTTCCGAAGATATCGGACTTGCTGGCAATGGCGCCCTCACTCTCGCCGAGTCGGCTTTTTCTGCTATCGAGAAAGTTGGTATGCCAGAAGGGGGAATTATCCTATCTCATGTGGCCGTAGCTCTCGCCAAATCTAAAAAGGATCGCTCCAGTTATGACGCTTGGGGCCGCGCTAAGGCTCTGGCCAAAAGCACCAGTCATCTACCAATCCCGCTTGAAATTCGCAATCCAGAAACTAAACTGATGAAAAATCTGGGCTACGGCAAGGATTATAAATGGGAAGCTAATTTCCATCATCAAAAAAGCTACCTACCCGAAGAAATCAAAGACCAGAAACTTTATTTTCCACCAAAAACAAATTAAATCATCATAAAAAATTAACAATCAACATTTAAAATTTGGTTCGAGTTTGGTAAAATAAACATATGCCAAATAATCACACAACATCGGCTAAAAAAGCCGTTAAGTCTTTTATTTTGGGGGTCAAAATTTTATCCATCAATCGAATCTTCTTTTCTTTGTTAATTTTATCCAGTCTCTTTACACTTGATTTTATTCGTCAATCATTATTTAATACTCCGAAAACTGCTGCCGAAAGTGGTACTCCAGCAGGTGCCGACAATCCAACTCTTTCTCTCACCATCAATGGATCTAATCAGATTAATTACAGCGACAGTTCGATTACTGAAAAATCAGCCACGACCAATATTAAAGTTAAAACCGACAATGAAACTGGTTACGTAGTAAATTTTTCCAATCAAGCCGCCGATACTACACTCTATAATTCAGACACCTCCAGTAATTCCAAGATCACTTCTATCATAAGTGATACTACCACCCTTCCATCAAACACTTACGGTTGGTCACTAGATAATACTACTTTTCAGCCAATTCCAGCAATTACACAGCCGAAAGATATCATTAAAACTGAAGAGCCCACTGACAATACAGGCGAAACACACGAGCTTCATATAAAAACTAAAATTAATAATACCCTCGATGCCGGCACCTACAGTACTAATCTTACTTTTTCTGTTATCACAAATAATGCTCCAACCCGTGCTGAGTTTATGGCTTATTTCAATACAACTTTTCGTAATTATCTAGATACTAACGGAATTAACATTACACCAACTAGATTCACTAGGTCACAATCAGCCCCAACATCCACTGCTCCAACCTTCATCGCATCAAGTCCAACTTCAAGATACGAAATTAAGGCATGGCTTGACCAGTCTAATCGAACCTTTTATTGGTATTCCCCAGCAGAAATCGCCAACTTCAATGAAAACTCTATTGGTTTTTTTGGTTCACAAAATAATTTCAATGAATTAACTGACATAGACCTTACCGGCACAGACGCTAAAAATATAATCTATGCCTCAGACATGTTTGCCTTTATTAAAGCGCCAACCATAGATCTATCAAATTTCAAACCTAAAAAAATCCAATATATGAATAATATGTTCGGCGAAAACACGGAACTCACTTCTTTAGATCTCTCCACATTTGATACTAAAAGCGTAAAAGAGATGACGCATCTTTTTGGTGGTGACACAAGTCTTACAAATCTCAATATTTTAAAACTCAATACACAAAACGTAATCACAATGAAATATATGTTTAAGGGTGTTCCAGTCGAAACCCTAGACCTATCACATTTCAATACGAAAAAAGTTGAAGATATGTCCTATATGTTCTATCAATCTGGTGCCAGAGAATTAATACTTCATAGCTTTAATACCTCCAATGCAAAAACAACTTCCCACATGTTCGATGGTATGCCGCTAATAACCGAAATTAGCACCGCCTGTTTTGATACCGGAAGTGTAACCGATATGTCATATATGTATGCCAATTTACCAAATCTTCATCACATTTATTTTGGCCATTCTGAAGCCAGTAGCGATGGTTTAGAATACAGGAATAAGACGGAAAACGCTGAAAATCTCAGTCATCTTTTTTACAATCTACCGCTTCTTCGTGATATTCATCTAGAATTAGATATGGATACCCTAAACCGTTGGCAGGACCCAGCTGCCGCATCATGTATTGAACAAGTCGGTAGATATGCCGACGACAAAATGAGCTTAAATACAGCGCGAACTACAGATATGTCATATATGTTTAGTGATTTACCGGAACTAACAAATTTAAAACTCAATTTTGACTCTTTTGACACACAAAATGTCACAAACATGAGCCACATGTTTAGTGGATTAAAGAATCTCCAATGTTTTAGTAGAGATAGCAACTATCAGTGTTTAGACTATAATTATATTCCCAACGATCCTTATCAATCAGAGCAAAAAACCTTTGCCAATCTCAATACTAGCAATGTGACAAATATGGAATCCATGTTTGATGGACTAGAATCTTATAATTTCTACAATTCAAATGCCACAGATATCGATTATTATAATTTCCCATACACGCCATTTTTCACATATGTGCCCAGAAAATTAGATAATATAATTCAATTCAAATACGATATGACAAATGTCACTAATGCCAAAAGAATGTTTGCCAACACATACAAAAACCAAGCCATAGATATTAGTGGAATACGTGGACTTGATAAACCACAGAATCTTGACGCATCCGAAATGTTTTATATGGATGATATTGGGCGTAGTGATTTAAGATTTATCATTGGAGTTAATCGCCACTGTTCAGAATATGGGAATGGATCACCTACCTTTATTAATCTCGATGAGTCTATGAATCCAACTCAATATGTCTTTAAAAATACCGATAAATTAATCTCGGCCTATCCATTACCTAAAGATATTTTGAGTAATATTTCAAATACTGCCCTCTATTCAGACGCTGATGTACGTCACTTTGA
>JABZKE010000057.1 GCA_015257445.1 Nanosynbacter sp.
ATATTTTAGGTCGTCGGGAGTGAAGTTAGTTTGAATGTTTTTGGCGATAGAATTAAAAATTTGATCTAACTTGGTGAGATTGGTTTTATCTTGCTGAAGTTTTTGAAGTAGAGCGGTGATAATTTTTTCCTGATTGCGTCCACGTTCACGGTCACCTCCGGCCCAACTAATTGAGACACGTTCGCGCGCAAAATCTAAGGCTTCGTCACCATTTAGATGATAATTCCCTGGCTCGTAATGACGGTGGCCGTGATAAGTATTGACGATGTAAGGAATATGGACATCGACGCCGCCGAGTTGATCGATAATGGTGGAAGTGGCATCAAAATTGATACGGGCGTAATAATTGAATTTAATATTATAAAAATTTTCCAGAGTATGGATCGATTCATTGACGCCATAAAGTCCAGCATGGGTGAGTTTATCGAGCTTGCCATTCATGGCGAGGGGGACATAAAAATCGCGTGGAGTATTCAGAAGGAGAATTTTGTGCTTGGCGGGATTTACTACCATGATGAGATTAACGTCGGAACGGGCGGCAAAAGGCAATGTGTGATCGCGATTATCAATACCACTGAGATAAATGGTGAAAGGGGTATCGAGTGAAGCGTGAGTGGTAGTCTCGACGTGCTTAGGAGTGACCTTAATTTCGACGTCTGCGAGAATTTGGAGCTGGTTATAGACAGATTCGTTATTGTCTTTTAGGGTGTCGAGATAAGTATGGCCGAGGAAAATAGTTTGGAGTTTGTCGTTAACGGTTTTAGGCGTGGTAAGTGCAGTTGTGAGGGTGAGTAGATTGTCGTAAGTTTTGATATTAGTTTCTTCAATGGGGGTTTTGAGGAGGTCCGGACGGTTACCTTCTGTGGTGGTAAGGTATTGCTTGACAGTATCAAAATAGGGATCACTAGTTAAGATTCCTAGTGGAGCAATGTTTTCTGAGGTGGATTTCGATAGGTCAGAATCTTTTAGTGCGACGAGGCTATATTTTTCGAAGTAGGTTTCATTGGGGCTGATTTTGGAGAAGTAGTCGTTGTATTTATAAAATACAAAAGTGAATGCAAGATTAAGAAGAATATCTAAAATTATAAGGATGACAAGCAGATTAATCTTTCGACTAATGATGACCAAGAGAGCAACTAGGAGAAAATAAAAGATAGCAATAAAGCCAAAAAGGTAAATCGGCAGGATTTGGGCATGGTACAAAAAATAGAGCATGGCGAGGCTAGACAGCGCAGCGAGAATCTGGAAAAAGGACAGAAGTGGTCTCGATTTTTTAACGGTTTTTTCTTGTTGCATAGATTAATTATACATCTTTTAAAATCTTAAAGCGATTTTAAAGAGCATCCTAGTAAATTACAAACAACATAAACGAAAGGAATATGATGAAAAATTACGATATTAACCAATATGAATATGATGAAATTTTCGTTAAAATACTTCAAATAAGAAGAAAAATAAGAAGAATAAACAGATGGATTTTGTCGGTGAATGAGGCTCTTATTTCTGTAACTGGTGTACGAAGTAAAAATTAAATGGATTATTTTTTGTAAAACTAATCTAGGTTATTGAGGAACTGAATTATTCCCCTTTTTTCCTTTTCTAGCATTACATCAGTAATATCTATTGCTGGCTGAAACAAATTCATATTTCCCTCAAAATGATTAAATTCATTTAGTAGAGTTTTCTTCGTAGTAAGTTCTACTCTCTTTTTTATTTCACCAGCATTTTTCTCGGGAAAAGCTTTATTAATTATTTCGCCTAATTGTAATGGAGAAGAAGAGTCCACTCTAATACTATATTTATTTATTAATTTTTTCTCAACAGTTAGCCTTAAGTATAAATATGTTAAAGTATGAATTAGTGTACGGTTAAGGATAGGATATTCTTTACTGTCGACAATTTCAACCTTACTACCTATTTGTATATTTAGAATATCGTCCACAGAGATTACTGTTGACTCAAGAATTTTCTTTCCAAATAATTTACTATATATATCAGAAACATCAACTTTGTCTGTTTTATATCCATGCATAAGATTAGTTAGACTTTGTTTGCAATTAATATCGTCTATAAAAGAAGCGTATCCTCGCATAAAAGGTATTAATGACAACAGGAATAAATATTTATCCTTAACATAGGTAATACCAGTATGTTTACCTCGAAATGGCTTTCCTCTTAAGAAATCTAATAGTTTTGTAATATCTATAGTCATTCTACTTTCTTGCTCATTTAAATGAATAAAGCCATTAACACCGCCTTCGGTATTGTTGAATAAATACAAGTTATAGCAATTTTTGAATTGTCCATCTAATAGTCTAAGCAAATCCATATTATGAGTTAATATAATTCTTTCCTTATTCCTTAGTATTCTTATAATTGCATATGCGATTTTATTTTTATAGATTGAGTCGAAGCTTGAAATTGGGTCATCTAGGACCACAATTGGTTGTGGTGAATTTTTTGCTTTAAGAAATTCAAAGGTTAGAGATAGAAAATTCTGTTCACCAGTACTTAGTGGAAGTGTATTGCGATCACGCCCTATAAACTCATCTTTATTAAGAGTGATTTTAATATTCTTATCTTCCCCCCTCTCAACACGAAGCTCTTTATTCATACTATAACTTATAATATTTTGGATAAACAACGTATCTTCTTCTGAAATTTCTATTTTTTCATCTATTAATTTCTTATATTCATCATTCCTAACTTTAATCCGTGAATTCTTATATATCTCTACAAAATTAGTAATTATATCTTCGCAAATAATATGCCTATATGTCCTTAGTGTCTCACTTAGGATTTTTATTACTTCAATATTGTTAGTTTCAATAGCATTAAATATGTTTTCTTTAATGAGGAATGGATCATCAATTTGAAGCCTTTGATTTATTTCTTCAATTAACCTCTTAGTCTGATCGTCTAGGTTGCTTAAAATATCATCTCTACTTTTTATCTTCTTCTCTATAAGTGCTTTCGAGTCTATATTATCAGTATCACACACGATGCACTGACTTTTATTTTTGAATTTATTGAGAATACTTAAAGCATCATCATTTTCCTCAACTTCTCTAACACGGGAATCGAAAATGATTTTATCCAACTGCAGTGTTTCTATTTTCTCTATAATAGGATCTTTGCTATCAAAATCATTAATAATAAATTGAAATTTATTTTCTTCATATTGTTGAGTATGTCTTGTCTTATGATTTTCGAGTATTCTTATGTAATTATCTACACCAAAAATACGGCCTTTTGACTGCCTATTCACTAAATCCATCACTAGTGGGTTAAAATTTTTCAGTTCATCTTTAATCCAGCTAATTATTTTGCTCTTCATTGATGTAATTTTATATTTTTGTTTTAATATATCTATGCTTTTTTCACATATTTGACTATACTCATCTTGAATTTGGTCATATAGTTCAGTCTCTTGTTGTATTTTATCTCCCAACAAAAAGTCCTCCACCTTGCCCCGAATAATATTCCTATTATTTTGATCTTGTATTATAAAGAATTGAGATCCATCCTCATATTCTTCACCATTATACTGATATTTAATAGAGGTATCTTTTTCACCTTGAATTGATCGTATCAGACTTGTCTTACCAGTACCATTTGGACCATATATTACCGCTATATTTTGTTTCGAAAACTCTATTATATTATTATCTACAAAATTTTTATATTCCGGGGTAAAAATATTCTTATTTTCTATTTTATTAAACGTTATAGTCCGGTTATTTGGTGTAGTCATTCTATTTTATTTTCCCAGTTATTTTTAGATTTTTTAATGTTCTAATATTAAAAATTATATAAAGAACAATAAATGATATACTAATAAGTATTATTTTGAAAGCTCCTTGAATTTTGAGGAGTTCTACTAATGCCGTACAGGTTAATGTGATCGCTATACATTTTATTATTAGTATAGAAATTAATAGAAAAACTTTTTTATAATTAATGTTATCTTTAGTGGCGATAATTTGGTAAAACATTACTGAAGCCTCTGCGGCAATTGTCCCAATACAAGCACCAATCGCCCCAAAACTCTTTATAAAGATTAGATTTAGGATTAGATTCACGACTGCCCCTACAATTGTTGAGGAAACATAGATTC
>JABZKE010000058.1 GCA_015257445.1 Nanosynbacter sp.
TAATTCCCGCCCCTATCTCACTGAACTTTTTCAAACTCACTCTTTTGGACAGTTCGGCAAAGTCAAAACTTCGTAGCCATCTTCGGTCACCAGAATCGTATGTTCACAGTGACAGCCAATCGAACCGTCTGATAGCACCACATTCCAACCACTCTCTGGATCCACATGATTATACGGCTTACCCAGAGACGACATTGGTTCAATACAAAGTGTATCTCCTGGCTTCAAGACATACCCCCTGCCGCGTTTACCAAAATTCGGCACTTCTGGTTCCATATGCATCGACTTACCAATGAAATGGCCGACGTAATTCTCAATCACCCCAAGATGACCTGCACGCAGTACTTTTTCTACCGCATAACCGATATCTCCCAGATGCACTCCTGGCGCCACCGTTTCAATTCCCGCCCAAAGCGCCTTTTCCGTAGTTTTAATCATCTGTTTCACGGCCGGATTTGCCTTACCTACTACCGTCGTAAATGCGGCATCGGTATGATACCCCTTAAAGCCAATCACTAGGTCGAAAGAAACCTTATCACCGTCTTCCAGCGCGTAATCACTATTTGGCGCACCATGCACCAATTCATCGTTCACCGAAATACAGATCGAACCCGGAAATTTTTCTTTTAATTCATCATAAGAAACCGTCGCCCCTCGCGCCACAATCTGCTGCCTCACCCAGGCATCCAGCTCACGTTTGGTCATCCCCACCTCGACGTACTCGCGCAAATCTCGCAAAATTTCCCCTAAAATCTTGCCACCTTCGCGCATTGCTTCAATTTTTGCTTTATCCATAATTGATATTATACTACTCTTTTATACCCCTGTTAATATTTCTGTCAACTAACGCCAAACTTCTAAATTACTTTTAACCTACACCAATAGTTCTGGCATTTTTCCGCCTCAACTAGCGCCAAAATTCTCTGATTTACCGTTTTTTCGTCACCATTTCCGTCCACTTCGTAAACTTCTAGGCCTTTTTCCTTCATTTTTGCTAAAAACGGCACACTTTTTTCTCGGTAATAATTAATTTTACGCTGCCAAACCGCCAGATTGTCGTCTTCCCGGCCCCTTAGGCTTAATCTACGGTAAAGTTCTTCTTCATCCACGCGAATATCTACCACAAATTCAACTTCCTGAAAAATTCCGGTTTTCTCCAACATTTCTACCTGCTCGACACTTCCCGGCTGGCCATCGAATACCACATTGTTCCCAGAGTTAAGCTCTTTATACATATTCTCTGTCAAAAGCGCCACCAAAAGTTCTTCTGGAATCATCGCCCCCGTCTGCGTATATTCTTCGAAACGCTTCGAATCGCGAATTAACTGCCCAGCCGAAAGCCAAGTTCGCCCCAGTTCCGCCGCCAACATTCTTCCCTGCGTCGATTTTCCTGCCCCCGCCGGACCGTAAACCATAATCATTCTCTATGCGCCTTTCTTTGTTACTTCTTTTTTACAAAAATTACAGAACCGTCTCTATTATTTTACTTTTCAATATTAAAATTACGATTCCGACTTTATAATTACGATTCCGATCTCATAACTTCATTTTTCATCATCGAAAGCGCTCTCTCATAGACTTCTTCCGGCGTCCCTACGCCGTCAAGTATCAAAAATCCTACCCCACTGCCAAGTAATGGAGCAATAATCTTATCCCTGTTATCTTGGTAAATTTTCCAACGTTCCTCAAAAATTTCTGGCGAATCTTGCTCGCGTCCCCTCAAAGCGATACGTTTTTTCACTTCAGATTTCGGTACATCCACCTCTATCATGTAATCAATTTTAATTCCCCTTGACATCAAAATATCTACTTGGTTTGCCGTCCTCGGATATCCGTCAATAATTGCATTTTCCGCGGTTTCCAATCTTGAAAAAATCAAATTCGACACCATCTGATCGTCAAACAACTGCGCCGTTGCCAATTTTTCTTGCACCCACGGCTCCTTGCTTTCTCTCAGAATTGCTCCACCGGAAATCCATTCCCAGCCTAGCTCTTCCGCTAATCTTTTACCTAAAGTACTTTTGCCGCTTCCCGGCCCGCCTAAAAAAATTATATTCATCATTTTAAGTATAGCACCAACCAGCATCAAAAAACCCTCATCTGCGAGGGTTTTTAGTTATTTTAAGCCAAGTTTAATTCGTTCGGTTTTTTCTGCTTTGCGGATTTCACGCAAAATTGCCTTACGACGACGCTCTCTCTTGGAAATAGGCTTAGAGAAACGTAATTGTGATTTTGCAAGTGGCATGATTCCACTCTGTAAAACCTTACGATTAAAACGACGAATAATATTCTCGTTAGCCTCACCCTGGTCTTTTCTAGTTACTTTTATTGACATATAGCAGGATTATACCAGAGAGCCGCAGATTTTTCAATATCTAATCACTGGGATCGCTCTTTTTAATTTGTAGTAACCGACTTTCCACGGTTTTTCGCCCGCACCATTCATTGAGTACTAAATTTATGTGCACATTATAAGTCGCATTTTTATCCAAATTGAACCACTCTTCCCGCGCATTAAACACCAAAGCCTTGAACAAATTTCCGTCCTTTTCCAGAGTAAATTTCAGATGTTTTTTCTCTGCACCCAGTGTTTCTACGAACTTAATTTTTGTATTCAAAAGCTCAAAGATCGGTTCCGCATTTCCCTGACCGAACGGCTGAAGTACCGACATTTCTTCATATAAATTCACGTCTAATTCTGCCAAATCATTCACTTTGATATCTTCCGTCACCTCCAGATATTTTTCTTGTTCAATCAAGTTTAAGCTCTGATAATACTGGTTTACCGCCTCCGTAAAAAGTGCTAAATTTTCCTTTTTCAACTTCACTCCACAAGCCGCCGCGTGACCACCTCCGCCAATCAAAGTCTCATTCACCGCCCTGATTGCTTCCGCTAAATCAAAATCCCCAAACGATCGTCCCGACCCCTTATAAATCCCTTCTGTTTCCCCCAAAACAAAGGCCGGTCTACGGTATTTTTCTACTAACCTCCCTGCAATAATTCCTAGCACTCCTTCATGCCAATTGCCAGCTGCCACAATCACCGGCTTCTCATCAACCAAAATCTCCTCCAGCGCCGCTCGCTGCGCGGTTCGCCTCTCGCCATTTAGTCGATTAAGCTCCTCCGCCAACATCGCCGCCTCTGCTCGTTCCTTCGACATCAAAAGCTTCAATGAAATTTCCGCTGACTCCATACGTCCACCCGCATTTAGCCTTGGCCCGATTTGAAAACCAATAGCCTCTGAGTCAATTTTTTGTACACCCGCCACGCGCATCAATTCTAAAAGCCCCACACGCTTCGTTTTCTGTAAAATAATCAGTCCAAAATATGCCAGTTCACGATTAATTTGATTCATCACCATCGAATCACAAATCGTTCCAATCAAAACTAGATCGAGAAACCATTTCTCTTGATTCTGCGGAATTAACCCCTCGAGTACTAGGGTTTGCATCACCATAAAAGCCACTCCCGCCCCACAAATTTCCCGGAGCTCTCTCTTCTCTAAATCGGCTTCCTCCTCCCCATATCGCTTCGGATTCACCACGGCAAACGCTCGCTCCGGCACCCCATTCATTAGCTCATGATGGTCAGTCACGATTGTATCAATTTTGTGTTCAGCTAATTTCCGGATCACTTCCGCGTTATTACTGCCGCAGTCCACGGTCACTACCAAACGCACCCCCAATTCCACGGCCCTTTCCAGGCATCTTTCACTCATACCATAACCGTCAATAAAACGATCCGGTAACATCACTTCCACTCGCTTCACCCCCGCTAGTTTCAGCGCCTCGCACATAATCGTGCTCGCGGTTACTCCATCCACGTCGTAGTCGCCATAAACTAGCACCGTCTCGCCCCGATTTACTGCCGCCTTAATTCGTGCTACCGCCACCTCAATATCTGGCAGCTTCTTTGCGCGCTCCAGGCTATATTTTGGCCGCAAAAATTCTTCCGTTACGCCCCTTTTAGTCAAAATCTCCTCAAAAATCTTCGACATACTTCAATAATTATTGAATTGTCTTCGTTATTTTTTGGTTTGGTGACATTTGCTGACTTTTAATCACAATCGTCTGCAATTCTTTCAAGATTGGGTATTGTTTATTTG
>JABZKE010000059.1 GCA_015257445.1 Nanosynbacter sp.
CCCCGGTAACGGGGAGGAAGGAGGGGATGATGTCAGGTCAGTATTTCCCTTACGCCTTGGGCTAGAATCGCGCTACAATGGCCGGTACAATGCGAAGCGAAGCAGTGATGTGAAGCAAATCGCACCAAAGCCGGTCCCAGTTCGGATAAAAGGCTGAAACTCGCCTTTTTGAAGTCGGAATCGCTAGTAATCGCAGATCAGCATGTTGCGGTGAATACGTTCCCGGGTCTTGTACACACCGCCCGTCAAACCATGAGAGTCACCAACACCCGAAGTCCGCCTCGGCGGCCTAAGGTGGGGGAGATGATTGGGGTTAAGTCGTAACAAGGCATCGGTACGAGAACGTGTCGATGGATTACCTCCTTTCTAGAGAAGGATTTGATGAGCATTAAACTAAAGTTTAATGTATCTAGGTCGGTCGTAATTGTGTTTATAAGCTTAAGACACAATATAGCTTACGTAAGTAAGATACGATTTACAGCTTACTAAAACAGACGATGAATTGCACAGCTGAATTGTTAAGGAAAATCCCCGAAAGGGGATTTTTTGTTGACTTTTATGTTATACTGCTGACATGAATATTGATCTTTTGCGGGAATTAGAGGGGGTTGTTTTGGATTTTTATGAGAAGAAGAAAATGATGGGAGTTTCTTTTTTGACAGGAGTTTTAGGAGTATTAATCGATCTCAAACCAGCGGCATTATTGATTAATGATAAATTAAACGATAGTAAATTGTTGGACAATAAGAGAATTATGGAAATTTTGAACAAATTAGGGGTGGATTTAGTTCGAGAAAGGTTGAACAAATTTAGTAATGAGGAAATTGAATATTTGTATTTGGCGAAAACCGCCCGAATGAGCCTCGAACTACAGAAATGGCACAGAGAATTTTTTAATAGTGTGTCGGAGACGGGAGAAATTTTAGATAAGAAAGAGTGGATCGAGGCGAATTATCAGATAGGGAAGATATTAGGCTATCCGGAAACGGCGACTTCAGAATATATTAGAATGCAGATTGAAAATGTGAAGAAGGACAACAACTACCGATTTAGGATGGAACGAAATTATTATTACATGCATAGTGCGAGATATGAAAATGAAGAATTTGAGGCGTATGACCATAGATTAAACTTGGCAGTTAATGAATATCTGCCTGTTACGGCACAAATTATGCAGGCGAATACCAAAAAAAGATGGTTAGAGTAAGATTCTCATGGTAAAATATTAAGAGTTTAACGGAGAATAAATAAAAATGGGATTAATTTTTAGTGCATTTTTATTGTTGGTGGGATTTGTCCTACTGATAAAAGGTGCAGACGTATTTGTCGACGGATCGAGTGATACGGCGAGAAAATTTAAGGTGCCGAAGATGTTGATTGGTTTGACGATTGTATCTTTTGGTACGAGCGCACCAGAACTAGCGGTGAGTATTCAGTCAATCTTGGCGGGGAAGGGCGATATTTTGCTCGGCAACGTGATCGGCAGTAATATTTTGAATATTTTACTAATCTTAGGAGTATCGGCAATGGTGGGGG
This sequence comes from Nanosynbacter sp., assembly GCA_015257445.1. Lineage (GTDB taxonomy): Bacteria > Patescibacteriota > Saccharimonadia > Saccharimonadales > Saccharimonadaceae > Nanosyncoccus. The sequence goes on from JABZKE010000059.1 coordinate 1,537, forward strand.
CACTTCATGTGAAGACGGCAACGGTGCGGAAAGAAATTCCAGTCTTAGTTTTGATGACTTTGGGGTTTGCCGCGGTCTTGTCGGATAAATTGTTCGGGCTATCAGAAAATTTGTTCACCAGGCAGGACGGAGTAATTTTACTATTGTTCTTCGGAATCTTCATTTACTATCTCTTCGGCATGTTAAATCGCAAGTCGAATAAAGTGGAAGAAGAGGATGAAGGTGAGCCGGTGAACCTAGCTAAATCGATTGCGATGATTGTGTTTGGCCTACTCGCAGTAGTACTTGGTAGTGACCTGGTGGTGAGAGGTGCTTCGGATATTGCGGCGAATTTTGGCGTGAGCCAGAGATTAATTTCTTTGACGATTGTGGCGCTCGGAACATCTTTGCCGGAGCTGGTAACTTCGGTGATTGCCACGAAAAAAGGGGAATATGATATTGCGATTGGTAATATCGTGGGGTCGAATATCTTTAATATTGGTATTGTGGCAGGTTTGCCGGTGGCGATTCTCGGTGGGGTAGCAGGTGGGGCTTTTTCGATTGTGGATGTGGTGGCGCTAGTGATTTCACCAATTGTGTTATTTATTTTTGCGAAGAATGACCAGAGAATTTCTTTCAAAGAAGGCTTGGCGTTTTTGGTCCTGTTCGTGATTTATTATGGCTATGTGATTGTAAGTAGTTTTGCGTAAAATAAACTGATGAAATTGTGAAATTGTGGGGCATAAACAGTTTCAGATAAAATAAACGAATAGAATATGGGGAATTAAAGCACCTTGTAACAGAGGTGCTTTTTGACAACTTAAGCGTTTTGTGGTAAAATGGGAATGTCTTTTTGTGGACTGCGAACAAAGAGAGATAAGTGAACGCAGTGGTTATTTAAAAGGAGGGTTTTATGTTGTTGATGCAAGAAGTGAAGTTTGTAGACGAGAGAACGGGGAAAGAATTTATTTTAGCACATGATGGTCGCGGCCATCGAGGACGTTCTTATGAGTTTAGAACTGAACGATGTGTGAAAAAAGAAGATTTCTTCGCATCTTTTTGTGATGATGAAAAGAAAATACCAATTTTACTGCAGCTAAGTTCCAAAAAGAGAGATTTTCAAATCATGTTAGAACAGATAGATTCTGTAATTGGAGTCAGAAGCTCGATGATTCTGGAACTTTCTGGAAAGGCAAGAACGGTGAATGGTGACTATTGCCACTTTACTGCGCATTATGATTATGATATGCACCAAGGTGAAATTAATTTAATGATGCCGTATGGGGCTGCGAAGATGGAGTTATTACATCGTCAATCTGGGATGCTTCATCAAGATGCTACAAAATTGACTCAATCTATCCCTGTAGATAAGTTATTCGACTTTTTTATGAGGGAGAGGACGGATTTGCGTGCAAGGGAACAGATTTTACTACACACGGAAGATAATAAATGTTTGCTTTTGAAGAATGTTTTGATGCTGAGGAAACTCGAAACTAAGAGCGGAAAGAAGAAGCTCCAAATGGAAGCGGAAGCGCAAATTAATTTCAGAGATAAAATTTTGAGATTTGTGATTTAGTTGGTATTAAATTCATGATTCAGATATTTTTATTTTCAAATTTCTAGTATCTAATTTCTAATTTAATTTTGGTTTTTAGGTTGTTTGATAGACTTCAAGATGAATTTCTGAGGGATTGAGCGAGATATAATTTGACTAACATAAAACAATTCCGGAGGCTGGACTAACCAGCCTTTTTTCTTGGTTTTTATAAAATTGAAGCTTAAAAATAGGCTATAATAGAGGTAATGGATAATTTGGAAAATGAAAATTTGAGTAAAAACTTGAGCAGTGAAACTTTAGGTGATGAGATTTTAGATGCGACAACCGATACGCGTAATTTGGTGGATGAGTATAAGGGGCTGCCGAATGAAGAGGTAAAAGATAGATTGGCGGAGAAGCGAAATAGCTTAGAAATTGCGATTGAAAATGTGGATCACGATTTTAATGCGGGAACGATTGTGCGCTCGGCAAATAATTTTAATGTGAGTAAGGTACATATCGTGGGACGACGAAAATATAACCGCCGGGGTGCGATGTGTACGGATAAATATTTAGAAATTGTATATTGGCCTTCAATGGAAGAATTTATGGCGGATCAAAGGGCGCGTAAAAGGGAAGTGGTGGCAATTGAAAACAACGTGGAACGTGCCAAACCTTTGGGCCTTAAACGCTTTGAGAGCTACTCTACGCTAGTTTTCGGCAGTGAGGGTAATGGAATTAGTCTAGAATTGGTAAATGCGGCAGATGACGTGCGATATATTGAATCTTTTGGCTCGACGCGTTCGGTGAATGTAGGGGTGGCGGCAGGGATTGCGATGTACGAATGGGTACGTCAAAATGTAATAAATGCTTAAAATAAAAACGCCGAGTATGGCGTTTTTCGATAGGGGAAGAAAAAACGCCATTTTGGCGTTTTTTGATGAAGTAAATGTGATTTTTTCTTTTAG
>JABZKE010000060.1 GCA_015257445.1 Nanosynbacter sp.
TCCTTCGCTTCTTTGGCATTGGTCGGGTTTAGGCGTTCATAAACCGTCAGGTCTGCACTAGCAATTAATTCCGAAATTTCATCCTCTTTTAATTTTTCTGCTGTATTTTCTGAATTATTAAAAACAGATTCTCTTGTCGTCTCAATTTTGTTTTCCGGGTTCGCCTGCTCAAATTTTTCGCGTGACAATTCTGGATTAAATTGATTTTCAAGATTGGTTAATTTTTTCAAAAGGATTTTTTCGTAATCTCTATTTTCAAACCGATTAAAATTTGGAAATTCCGCCATAAAGCTCCAGGTTAATTTAGTATTTTTCTTTTATATATTATAACCTCTTATGCTATAATTTAGTTATGAAAAAGAAAACTTGGTGGAGGTCAGGCTTTACGATTATCGAGGTAACGCTTGTGTTGGCGATTACTGGTCTGCTCGTCGTCTCCGTCATGGGTTTTCTTTCCGGCAATATTAATAATCGCCGCTACATTGATTCTTATAACGAACTTTCTGCTACGCTTAAGTCGGTCTATTCTTCGGTAATTAATGTAAAAAATCCCCGTGAAGCCGATGAGGGTAGTAGTATTTACTGTACGCTTAATACCATGTGGAATGAAAATGGTGGGTTAGTTTCTAATTCTGCCTCGGATAATTTTCCAGGACGTACTCGCTGTGCCGTCTATGGTAAGTTAGTTACCTTTGGTGAGATTAATCCTGTGACAAACCAACCAGATCATAATGTGCGAATTTATGATGTAATTGGTCATATTTATACTCAAAATCTCGACATTGAAAATGCCTCTGGTGATAACGCTCTGGTTTCACTTAGAAGTATTGGTGCTAATGTCATCACCATGAAGAGCGAGGCTAATACTTGCCGGATGGCTACTGCTGGCAATTACGATATTTATGAACCACTTTGGCAGGCTCGTATTGAAAATACTGAAAATCACGATCCGTTCGTCGGGGCTTTTCTGGTTACCCGTTCACCAATTTCTGGTACCGTCCACACCTACATTTATGATGAAAAAGGTAAAACTTTTAACATTAATCAATTCATGCGAAAAGTGAATAACGAATATGTCGGTAATGGTAGCTGTGAATATGGTGGTATTGGTTCCGTCACTAGCGTGGTAGCTGATGCTGGTCTTTATCCTGCCTTTGGTACCCTAAATCGCTCCGATTCTAAAGGTCTCTATCTTGAAAATGTTAAACTTCAGAATAAAAAAGATCTCGATATCTGTGTTGGTTCAGAAAACCATTCTTTGAACAGTATTGGTCGTCGTGCTATTCGAATTCATGCTGATGGTAGTAATTCTACAGCTGTTGAATTGATTGATATTGATAGTGAGAAAAACCCATGTCGAAGTTAAAGCCTCTTATTAGTCGTCGCGGCGACACTATCATCGAAGTAACTTTCTGTTTTGTAGTTTTTATTTTGGTTTCCGCCATTTCGGTTTCCATGATGAATCGTAGTTACGCAAAAATCCAAAATTCCTTGCAAATTACCACGGTGCGTAATGAAATTGATGCTCAAGCTGAAGCTCTGCGTTTTATTCATGAGTCATATATTTCTGAGCGTGCTTTAGTCAAAACTAGCGGCCAGGATGACTCTGGTAAATGGCAAGAATATCGTGCGATTTGGGATCGCTTGACTAGCTTTAATAATGGTATGTCCAATAGCCCGACTGAAATTTCTAAATTTGAAGCCAATAAATGCTCCGAATATTACGACAAAAATAATATTGTCGGTGACAATCATAATATCTTTACCGATAAAGCCTTTATTTTAAATACTCGTAAGCTCAAAGCTTCTGATCCAGAAAATACTATTCTTTCTGCTAAAGATCATCCAGAAATTTTTCAAGAAGCACCGCTGGCCCCTCGCCTAGTTTTCTCTTCGACTTCTACGGCTGGAACTTCAAATGGGGAAGACACTGATACCACCAATCTTAACGAAATTAATGACGGTACTAATTACAAAACCACTCCAGTTTTTAATAACCTTTATCGTGCCGAAGGTATTTGGATTGTCGCCGTTCGTGACTTTACTAACGTTCCATCCAGTGCACACTTTGATGCTAAATATCGTGAAGATATGGATAAAAATTACCCTCCAGAATTTTACGATTTTCATATTCGCACCTGTTGGTATGGTCCAGGAGAAACCGTCCCGACCACTATTGGTACCATCATTCGTTTATATAATCCGGACTACATGAAGAGAGGTTAGATTAATTTATGCGTCAAAAAACTATACGATCAAAAATCAGCAATCGACCCTTTTCTGGCTTCACGATTATCGAAGTGACTCTCTCCTTGATGTTTATTTCGATTCTGCTACTTTCGGTAATTTTTGTCGCAGTGCATCTCTCTACGATTTATCAAAAGGGAAATACCATTAACGCAATTAATTCCACTTCACGCCTACTTGTGGATGATTTTCAACGCGGGATTGCTACGGCTCCCGCTCGCTCCCTCTCTGATATTTGCCGTGTCGAATATGCTTCAAATAATAACGAGATGAATAAATGTTTGCAGGACCAAGCTAGACTTTATGTTTATCAGCAAAATTATGGCACTATCAAGGCCAAACAAACTGGCAAACTGCTCGAGAGTGTACCGCTTTCTGGTGTCTTCTGTTCTGGTCGTTACACTTATCTCTGGAATACTGGTTATGTGTTAAATTCCACGGATTACGAAATTATGAGCGGTAGTCGCGCTACTTTCAGTAATGGCGACACGGAAATTGACGATTATCGTTTAATTAAAATTGAAGATTCCGATCGCGCTATTTGTCGTTCTCATATGGAAGCCGCCGTTAGTAATAATCGCGTTTATCAAGTGGCCGACATCGCTCCAACTTATAGGCTCACTGGCGCTGAATATAAAGAGGTTATGAAAAAGAACAACGAAGATATTGCGCTGTATGATTTTACTATCTTTGCGCCGACCGAACATGCTCTCACTATGCAGCATTTTTATAGTGGTACTTTCATTTTAGCTACCTTGCGTGGCAATGTGGATATCACTGGCACCGGCGAATTTTGCAAGACGCCACCAGAAATGGGCTTGTCTTCTAGCTTTAATTATTGCGCCATCAATAAATTTAATTTTTCCGCTAGGACATCAGGTCAAAATAGAAAAGGAGAGGAATAATGAAAAAACTATTAATCACTAAACGCGGCTCTACTTCCATTATTGTGACGATTTTTGCCATGCTTTTATTTAGCATTATTGTGGTTGGTTTTGTGCGCCTCACTCTTTCTGAAGCTGGCCAAACTAGTAATTCTGATCTCTCCAAATCCGCTTACGATTCCGCACTTGCTGGCGTAGAAGATGCCAAGGTTGCACTCCTTAAATATCATGAATGTTTGAACCGCTACCAAGAAGGTGGCTCCGATAACAACTGTAAGGAAATTATCGAAGCCATGCAAAATGGTATCAAAAATCAAGACTGCAACACTGTCGCTAATGTCCTCAGTCGCACTACTGATGAACAAAAAGGTGTCACCATCCAAGAAGTGAAAAATAAAAATCTAGATCAGGGTCGTGGTGCTGATATGATGCAAGCCTATACCTGTGTAACACTTCAGGAAGATCTTAGTGATTATCGCTCCTCACTCAGCAGTGAAAATCGTCTCCGCATTGTGCCAATTCGTAGCGACAAAATTAAAGAGTTGAAATACGTCAATATTAAGTGGTTTTCTGACACTAATTACGCTAAGCTCCTAAGTAACGGCCATCAGCTATCTTGGAGTGAAAATGCCTCTCTTCCATCCGGTCAGTATTCCTTAGTGCCACCACTAATCAATGCCTCATTTTATCAAGCCGATAAAAACTTTAAGATGAGTGACCTGATTACTGCCAGCGGTGATAATTCTACCGATCAGGGAACAATGTATTTAAGACCAAGCAAGAATGGTACCAATGAAATTAGAGCCAGTGAAGTTTCTCGTACCTTTGATAAACACAAGAATGAACTTTTCTATGTTAAGT
>JABZKE010000061.1 GCA_015257445.1 Nanosynbacter sp.
TTATTTCACTTCTATTTATGCGAATAATTTTGAAATTCTTCCGCAAACGTTTTATGTTGCAAAAAATCGGTATCAAGCGGGCTATTATTGTCGGTAATTCAAAAAATACCACCTACCTAATTAATCAAATTCTTGCTTACCCCGAAGATGGTTACCGCTTGGTTGGTGTGGTAGCTGGAAGTAAATATATTCCAAAAGAATTCCGTCATTTTCAATATTCTTCTCTGAAGGATGCTTTGAAAGATCAGACGGTTGATGTAATTTTTCAAACCGATGAACGTCAAACTGAGTATGTTACCGCCAGTCGATTAATCATCATCTCCTCTATTATTTCATTCCATCTGAGGCTGCACTTTCTCAGCATATGGGACAACTTGAACTAATCGGCAGTACGCCGGCTATTTTGGTCAAGGTTACGCCACTTGTGGGTAACGCCCGCATTATTAAGCGCTTCATGGATATTATCTTTAGTCTTATCGGTATTATTTTAGCCTTTATTCCGATGCTAATTATCTGGCTTTGTATCAAAATTTCCGATCCGAAATCGAAAACTATTTATAGTGAATATCGTCTCACTCAATATAATCGCAAGTTTAAAATTCTCAAATTCCGTAGTATGAAGACGGCTTATTCTGGTATGACCCCGGAGGAAGCCTTCGCTAAAATGGAAAAAGAAGGGAAGATTACTTCTGCGGCTGAACTTTCTCATCAGTATCGCAAAAATGGTGATTTCTTAGCCAGTGATCCTCGCATTACGCGCATCGGTAAATTCTTGCGCGCTACCTCGCTTGATGAATTACCTCAGTTATTTAATGTTTTACGCGGCGATATCTCTCTCGTTGGTCCACGTGCGCTTGTGCCAGGGGAATTACGTAATTACGGTGACCGCTCACTCCTTCTTACGGTCAAATCTGGTCTCACTGGTCTAGCCCAAGTTTCTGGTCGTCGTGACATTAGTTTTGATGAGCGTCGCTCCCTTGATCTTTATTACATCCAAAACTGGTCGGTACTCTTCGATTTGCAGATTATGCTTCAAACTATTCGTGCGGTAATTTTTCAAAAAGGCGCCAAATAAATGGCTGAATCGAAAATCACCAAGTCAAAAATGACTGAATCGAAAACCACCAATACAAAAGCCGCTAAGTTGAAAATCGGCAAGCCAAAAATTGCCCTGGTCTGTGATTGGCTCACCGTGGTTGGTGGTGCCGAGCAAGTCCTGAGGGAATTACACCGCATTTATCCAGATGCCCCAATTTATACCTCGCAGTATCGTCCAAAGGGAATCAATTGGTTTCTCGATGCCGAGGTTAAAACCGGTTGGTTAAATCTCCTGCCAGCCTGTCTCCGAAAATTTATCGCCCCTTTACGTCAGAATTATTTCAAACATCTCGACCTTACTGCTTATGATTTAGTCATTTCGGTTTCTGGCTGTGATGCCAAATTTGTTAAAACCAAGCCCGGTGCTCATATCTGTTATTGCCATGTCCCGACTCAGTATTATTGGGGGAAATACAGCGAATACCTCGAGGACCCTGGTTTCGGAAAATTGAATTTTTTGGTTCGTCCAGTTTTTAAATTAATGGTAAAAACTTTACGACGCAAGGACTTAGAGGCTGCGGCTCGCCCAGATTATTATTTAACCATCTCGGATTTTGCCGAGCAGGAAATTAAACAATTTTACAAAAGGGAAAGCGCGATTATTTATCCACCCGTGGCTGTGGAAAACTTTCAAGCCGTCGCTCCATATCGTGAAACAATTCGCTCAAATTGTCAAATATTATCACAACATAATTCAAAGAAAAAGCAAACAAAGATAAAACTAGAAAACAACATAAAACATAGTAAAAGTCAAATTATCTCTGAAAAATCCGCTAGGGAACTCCCAAAAATTTTACAAAAACTTCCAGAAAGTTTCCTCGTTGAAGGTTTTTATTTGAATTTTTCTCGTCAAGTCAATTGGAAGCGTCTAGATTTAATCATTGCCGCTTGTAAAAAACTTCAGCTTAATTTAGTTCTCATCGGTAACGGTGCGGCGCATGAATTACTAGTTAATCAAGTTGCCGGTTCGAAGCATGTGGTCTTTTTCGATGTTTTGCCTCAATCTGATCTCAAGGAATTTGTTAAATACGCCAAGGCCTTTATTTTTCCGTCTAATGAGCCTTTCGGTATTGCTCCGGTTGAGGCCTTAGCCGCCGGCTGTCCAGTCATCGCTCTTAAGCAAGGTGGCGCCATGGATTACATTCAGAATGGCAAAAACGGCCTCTTCTTTGAAGAGCAATCCGTCGATTCCCTTGTTCAAACCTTGAAAAATTTCGAAGCAAAATCCGTAAATTCTTTTCTTTCACCTCAAGAAATTTCTGCCACCGTTACTAAGTTTAGTACTGAAAATTTCCATAGAAAAATTCGTCAATTTGTCGAAAAAGTCCTAAAAACTCAGAAGACCTAAGCTCCTAGAAACACTTAAAACTTCCAAAAACTCTAAATGTCGAAAAAGACGCAAGAATCCAAACTAAAATCATAATTTTACAGGCGAATCTTATGCTAAAAAACCTCCAAACCAAACTTGAAGATATAAATCAAAAACTCCTCCCCGTCCACCGCAGTCTTTTATGGGCACTACCTATTATTCTCTTCTTTTCTTATTATCCAGTCATCCCACTTTTTTCTACCGAATCTTCCAATTATGAATTTTCCCTACCCCTATTATGGTTACTCTTGATGGGCTTCTTATCTCTGCCCGCACTCTTTATTGATCTCTGTAATCTCATTACCAAAAAGATATCACTTACTCAGCCAGAAGCACAAATTCCCCTGATTTTAAGTAGTATTCCACTCTATTTTTCGCTCACTCTTCTCTGGAGTCCCAATAAACTCCGCGGCCTCATGACCGCTGGCATTATCTGGTGTCTCTATCTTTCCCTCTTGACTTTTTATAAAAATATTATATTAAAAAAGACACCCCTCTCACTCGAAAAGCCCTTTCTTTTGGGTGCTACCTTGGCTTCCGGTTTTTGTTGGTTACAAGCCATTTTGAATACCCTTAATATTCCCGGCGACCAGATTTTACTCTGTCTTGGTTGCACTAATCTCTCTTTTGGCTTTCCTCACCCCAATGGTTTTGCTATTGAACCGCAGTTTATGGGTAATCTCTTACTTGCCCCGGCTATCTTTCTGGTCTTTAGGGTGATTCATCCGAAAAGTCACCAAACCCGTAAAGCCAAACTTTTCTATCTCGTCCTAGCCGGATTTATTATTTCAACACTTTTCTTGATTTTTTCAAGGGGCGCAACTTACTCCTTCTTCCTGGCTGTCGCAGTGATTTTTCTTTATGAAATATTTCACACCAAAAAGAAACTCCTTGTCGCCTCGAAAATCATCTCACTAGTCTTATTTCCTCTAATTTTTGTTACAATCGCTCAAGGTTTAATGTCGGAATTCGGTCCCACCTCTGATACTTTTCTCGGTGGAGTTAGTCGTTCCCTTAGTCAGATGACGCTCGGCCGCATCAAGATTCCTCGTCCCGAAGCTAGAAATCCTTCAACCACCTCTAATGAATCGTCTAGTCTCTCATCTAACAATAATGTCAATACTAATGCTAGTGCTCATTCTAGTGTTAATTCCACCTCAAACGCCCCGCTCTTCGATGGTTATATTACTGAATCAACCGACATCCGTGTCAAGCTCTCGAAAATGGGACTGCAACTCGCCCTTAGTCACCCGGGACAATTCTTTTTCGGCTCTGGACTAGGATCTTCCGGTGTTGCCCTCTATCAGGCCTTTTCAGAACTTGGCTCTACCAAAGAAATTACTCAAAACCAATATGTCGCTATCTTAGTCGAGACCGGTTTTATCGGTATCTTGATTATTTTCTGTAGTGGTACTTGCGTATTTTATCTCTGTTATTCTCGCCAAAAACCCGCAAAGTTAT